>JAZRNR010000179.1:0-12859 GCA_045648305.1 Acutalibacteraceae bacterium | reverse complement strand
TTATCAATCTTAACAAAGGGAGCAAGATATGTGTCAAATGATGAGAAAGCCTGAGCACCTGCCCATTCATTCTGCATAATACCAAGGAAGTTTACCATCTGGTTGCAGAGAGTTGAAAGGTGAGCAGCAGGAGCTGATGTAATCTTTCCGGGAACACCGCCAAGACCTTCCTGAATAAGCTGCTTGAGTGACCAACCTGCACAGTAACCTGTAAGCATTGAAAGGTCGTGGATGTGAATATCAGCGTTTCTGTGAGCGTTGCCGATTTCGTCATCATAGATTTCTGAAAGCCAGTAGTTAGCTGTAACAGCACCTGAGTTTGAAAGAATCAAACCGCCGACTGAATAAGTAACTGTTGAGTTTTCCTTAACACGCCAGTCGTTGATTTTAAGGTAATTGTCGATGATTGCCTTGTAGTCAACCATTGTTGCGTTGATGTTACGGATTTTTTCTCTCTGGCGACGATAGATGATGTATGCCTTTGCAACGTCATCGTAGCCTGCCTTGATAAGAACAGACTCAACGCTGTCCTGAATGTTTTCAACAGTGATCTGACCGTCTTTGATTTTCGGTTCGAACTCTGCTGTAACCTTCAATGCGATCAAGTCGATAATATCGGGATGCGAATACTTTTCGCATGCTTCAAATGCCTGGGAGATCGCTGTGCTGATTTTTGAGATGTCAAATGCTACGGTTTTTCCGTCTCGTTTAAGAACAGTATACATAGTTTTCTCCTTCTTATATTTTTTCTTGTTTTTTTCGGATGCTGGTCGATTATAGCATAGATATGGTGCAGTGTCAACAGACAAACACAATATATTGTTAAGTTTGTGCTATTTTACACCCCTGAGTACCGTATTCGGTACAATTTCTTGTGCTTTTGTGCAAAAATCTACCATTTCTTGTGGTCTGAAAGCGCTCATACCACTACCTATAAGGTTACCTGAGTCAACGAAACCCTGTAAAAAGTATCTTTTTGCGCCTTTGATCCATTTCGTGATATCCACTATATCTTGTGTTGTGTGATATTCCCTGACAACGGTTGTTCTGAACTCATAATCAACCGCATCACTGAGAAGATAGCTGACGCTTTCTTCAACCTTGCTGAGGTCAAAGCCGGGAACATCGATTGTTTCGGAATATTTTTCCTTGGAGTTTTTGATATCCATTGCAACGTAATCAACAAGACCGTTGCTGACAAGCTCCTTAAGCTTTTCAGGGTAGCTTCCGTTGGTGTCGAGCTTAACAGGCATTCCTGTTTCCTTTACTTTTCGGAGGAAATCCGCAATATCCTTCTGAAGAAGCGGCTCGCCGCCTGTAATGCATACTCCGTCAATAATACCTTTTCTTTTGTAAAGGTATTCAATAATCTCTTCCTCGTCAAATGTGTTGTCGTTGTCGATATCCGTAACGAGCAATGCGTTATGGCAGAAAGGACATCGGAAGTTACATCCGCCCGTAAAAACGGTGCAGGCAACCTTACCGGGGAAGTCAAGCATTGTCATTTTCTGAAAACCGCAGATTTTCATATCACAAACTCCTTTTAATCACGTACTATCCATTATAGCAGAAGAAGGTGTTGTTGCATATTGGTATCTTGTTTGAAAAAAAGACACTTTTTTATGAAAAATTTTATACGTCAAAAATATTGAACAAAAAATACGTTTTTATTTTGGCAGGGTTAGTCATTTGTTAAAGTTGACAGCAATTTTCCGATATGTTAACATTAAATGGAATATAAGTGTTTTTTAAACACGAAAATCGTAAAGGAGCGGTTTAATATGAAAAAATTACTTTCATTGGTTCTTGCAGTTATTATGACTGCAATGGTTGCAGTGCCCGGCTTCGCGGCTGCGGACAAATGCACTTGCGGTGAAACACCGTCAGTTTATGTTGCGGCTCTCGGCAGCGGCAGCGTTATTCTTGACGAAGGTACTGAAAACGAAAGAACTCTTTTCAGACCCGAAACAGGCGACATTCTTGAAATTCTTCTTCCCGTTGTCCCGGCAGCAGCGGAGCTTATCGCAACAAAGAATTACGACAAATTCGGCGATGTGCTTATCGGTTGCGTAAACGAAGCTTTCGGTATGCTTGCACTTGACGGCAACGGCAATTCTCATCCGAGAGTAACAAGCGAGGAGTTCCATCCGGAAACAGCTGACCACGGCGGAGATCACTCTTATTATTTCGGATACGACTTCCGTATGGATCCTGTTGAAAACGCACAGAAGCTTCATAAATATCTTGAAGAAGTTGAAGAAATCACAGGCCACAAAGACGTGAAGATCCGTGCTTCAAGTATGGGTGGCGTTGTTATGTTGGCATATATCCGTCTTTACGGCACAAATAACATTGAAACAATCATTTTCCAGAACTGTCCTCTCCTCGGCACAGCAGTTGCAGGCGAACTTTTCAACGGCAAGTTTGAAATTAACAAGGACGCTCTTGTAAGATATGCTGAGTGTGCACTTCCTGCAATTGAAATCGATTTTGTAAGCGGTCTTCTCTATGCTCTTTGTGAAGCTTTTGATGCAGCAGGTATTTTTGAAGCTCTTCTCGGTCTTGTTGATCCGATTGTCGTAAACCTCAAAGACAGAGTTTTTGACGAATGCCTTATTCCGATTTTCGGTACACTTCCCGGCATCTGGAGTTTTGTACCCGATGAGTATTACGAAAGCGGTAAAGAGTTTATGAAGCTTGACCCTGCAACACAGTCAGGACTTATCGCAAAGCTTGATTTCTACCACTACGAGGTACAGGGCAAGGCTGAACAGCTTCTCCGCGGAGCACAGGCTGACGGTACAAACATCTATATCGTTGCAGGCTACAATATGCAGAGAACACCGCTTGTTTCAGCTTATATGGAAACATCTGACGGTACTGTTGATACAAAGTACGCTTCATGCGGCGCAACATGTGCACCTATCGGCTCACAGCTTCCCGAAGATTATACACAGGCTCGTTTCAACGATATTAACTACATCTCACCCGACAGAATGATTGACGCTTCAACTTGTATGCTTCCTGAATGCACATGGTTTGTAAAGGATATGCTTCACTCAACAACACACGACGGTCACGGTGTGTTCTATGATAAGCTCTTTGCAAGTGAAGAACAGCTTACTGTTTTTGATATGGAAGAATATCCGCAGTTTATGCAGAACGACACAATCAATCAGACTTTTGTTCCTGTAGCGGAACTTACAAACCCGATTGAAGACGCTTTCAATATGATGCAGACAATCCCGAGCTTCCTTAACTTTGTAAAGCTTGTAACAGTTGTTATTGAAACAGTTGTTGATTTCGTGTTCAAAAACCTTATTCCTGCAGTATAATTCCTACGAAACAGAGGAGCTATATAAATAATGAAAGATAAAAAACAGGTGTTCAGCTTCCTGCCGAACATCATATCAATGATACTTATTATATTACTGCTTTATAAAAGAGTGAATATGTTCGCGGTTGTGAATGTCGGATTTATGTGCATCTGCACAGTGCTTCTGATTCTCAACCTTATAATCGGTAAAAAGCTTTCTAAAAACGTTCTCGCAGCTTATGCAACATCGGGATTTGCCGTGACAATGTACTATACCGTATACGGTGCAGATGCAGGTTTCGGCGCTTTCTCGAACTGCCTTGCAGGCTGGAAATCTGCAGAAAATGCACTTTTTGCAGGTGCAGGAAATATTGGTCTGCGTTTTCTCGGTAATATCCTTCTGATTCTGCCGAGTGCAATCCTTTGCGGCGTTTTGTTTTTGCTTGCTGCGAAGAAGCTTAAGAATGCTAAAGTACAGAAAGTGCTTTCGGGCGTGCTCAGCGTTGTGTTTGTGCTGACCACCGTGCTTTATCTTCTTACAATGAATCTTCGTTCACAGCCGAACGTTGAAAGACTCTGGGAAGGTCACGACGATTATCTTAAAAAAGTTGACAAAGCAACAACTGATAATCCGAACGTTCTTTTCATTCTTATGGATGACCTTGGTTATGGTGATGTTTCACTCAACGGAGCTATTTATGAAACTCCGAACATCGACAGAATCGGTGAAGAGGGTGTAAACCTCGAAAACTTCTATTCTTGTTATTCTGTTTGTTCGCCTGCACGTTTCGGACTTCTTACAGGACGTTACCCGTTCAGAGGTCACGCTGATAATGTTATTTATCCGACAATCAGCTCAACAACAGAATTTGCAACAACACGTCTTTTTAACTCTTTTGAAATGGGTGCAAACTGTGGCGGTATGCTCGGTGATGAAATAACAATCGCTGAAGTTTTCCAGAATGCAGGCTATAACACAGGCGCATTCGGTAAATGGCACCTTGGCGATTATGGTGAATATCTTCCAACAAATCAGGGATTTGATTATTTCTACGGAAGTCACCACGTTAACGATATGACTCCCTTCTACCACGTTAAGGAAGAAGCAGGCGAGTATGAAATCGTTCACGGATATGACGAGCTTGAAGACCAGAGTATGGCTACAAAGTGGATTCACGATGAAATCACTCAGTGGGTTACAGACACAGTTAAAAATTCCGACGAGCCGTTCTTTGCTTACTATGCTTCTCCGTGGCCGCACGGTCCTGTTTACGCAGGTGACGACTTTGACGGCACAACCGGTATGGGTACATACGTTGACTGTGTAACCGAATTTGACCATTACCTCGGTGAACTCTTTGCAACACTTGAAGACCTCGGTGTAATGGACGATACAATTATCGTATTTACTTCGGATAACGGTCCGGCGCTTGAGGGTTCTGTAAATGAACTCCGTGGAGGAAAGTACCTTGCATATGAAGGCGGTCAGAAAGTACCGTTTATGGTTCGTTGGGGTAACAATGACGGTCTTTGGGATGCGGGTACAACTCTTGAACAGAGTGCTGTGCTTGTTGACCTTTTCCCGACGCTTATCGATCTTTGCGGTGTGAAGGGTAACGGAGGTCAGAAGAATTATCTTCCGACAGACCGTACAATCGACGGTATCTCAATGCGACCGCTTCTTGAAAACGACAGCGTTATTCACACGAAGGAACATCCGATTCTTCATATGAAGCGTGAAAAACTCAAGGCAATTCAGTATACCGTACCGACAGCGGATGTTCTTGCAAATGAAAAATACAAGAATTATGAACACGCTGTTCTTAAGGATAATGAATACGTAACATTCAAGTATTTCAAAAATATCCAGAACGATAACTCTGCATTCTTTGATAAATACCGTAAAAACTGGCTCCACATCCTTACGGATGATGTAGGCGAAAACTACAACAGAACTACGGTTTATCCCGAAATTTCAGACGAAATGAATGCGAAGATGGACGAGGTAATGGGCTCGTTCAAGTCAAACCGCAGAGGTATCAATTACGATTATTATAATAAAGACTAATACATAAGAGGTAAGCCATGCCACCGTTATCAATAATGATCAAACCTGCGTCAAGCCTTTGCAATATGAGGTGCAAATATTGCTTTTATCACGATGTCGTTGAACAAAGAGATGTTCAGTCCTTCGGCATTATGAATGAAACAACTGCAGAAAACCTTATATCGAAAGCTCTGCGGTTTGCAAACGGTGAAAGCGTGGCTTTTGCCTTTCAGGGCGGAGAACCGCTGATTGCAGGGCTTGACTATTTCAGAAGTTTCGTAAAACTTGTGGAGAAATACAATGTCCTTTCAAGTCAGATTTATTTTTCACTGCAGACAAACGGAACACTTGTTACTGAAGAATGGGCAGAGTTTTTCAAAGAAAACGGCTTTTTGATCGGGCTCAGCCTTGACGGTGATTTTGAAAACAACCGTTTCCGCGTTGACGATAAAGGGCAGAATACCTTTTATAAAATACTGGGTACGGCACAGCTTTTTCAGAACAAAGGTGTTGAATTCAATATCCTTACCGTGCTTACGGGAAACTGTGCCGACCATATTGATGAAATTTATAAATTCTTCCGTTCAAAAGGCTTTAAATATCTGCAGTTTATTCCGTGCTTACGTCCGTTCGGTGACAAGAGCGAAAGCGAACTTTATATGACGAACGAACAGTATGCCGATTTCCTTATAAAGTGCTTCAACTATTTTGTGAAGGACTATGTAAGAGGGGAATACACAAGCATCAGGTATTTCGATAACCTTGTGCATATGTATGTCGGCAACCGACCTGAACAGTGCGGAGTCTGCGGACACTGTACGCATCAGTTTGTTGTTGAGGGCAACGGAAACGTTTACCCCTGTGACTTCTACTGTACGGACGAATGGATGCTCGGCAACATTAATGTTGTCAGCTTCGAAAGTCTTGCAAACTGCGAGAAGGCGAAAAAGTTTATTCTCGAAAGCCTTAAAGCGGATGAGAAATGCAGGAATTGCAAATTTTATCCGATTTGCAGAAGCGGCGGCTGCAAACGAAACAGGGCAGACCGTGACTACTGCGAGGCATATAAGAAGTTCTTTTCTTCCTGCCTTCCGCTTTTCAGAGTGTTTATAAACGAAAGAAAGACCTGAGTGAAAGCTCAGGTCTTAAATTTTTTACCAAATTTTCTATTATTTATGTTTTACTTTTTATTTTTTTGTGTTATCATATATTCTGTATAAATTTGGAAAACTTTCAAAATCATTAATGAAAGGAACGAGTGATAAATATGAATTTTAAAAAGAGTAATGCAACAATTTATTTTCCGGGCAAGGAAAGCCTTGAGGGTGTAACAGATATGTGCATCGCTGCACATCAGGACGACATCGAAATTATGGCTTACGGCCCGATTTCAGAGTGCTATAACAGCGACACACGCAACTTCTGCGGAGTTGTTATGACTGACGGTGCAGGCAGTCCGCGTGCAGGCGAGTACAGCAACTACACAAATGAGCAGATGAAGGAAGTAAGAATTCAGGAGCAGAACGATGCTGCAAAGCTCGGTAATTATACAGCGATTCTTCAGCTTGGCTACGCTTCATCAGAAATTAAAGACGGAAACAACAAGGACACTGTTGACGAGCTTTACGACATCCTTTGTCAGGTGAAGCCCGAAAGACTTTATACACACAATCTTGCAGACAAGCACGAAACACACGTTGCGGTTGTTCTTCGCGTTATCGAGGCTGTCCGCCGTATGCCTGAGGATATCAGACCGAAAGAGATTGTTGCTCTTGAAGTATGGCGTAACCTTGACTGGCTTCCCGACAGCGAAAAGGTTTGTGTTGATACATCAAAATATCCTCAGCTTGCAGAAGACCTTATCACGGTTTACCGTTCACAGGTTGTCGGCGGTAAGAGCTACGACAAAGCTGCAATCGGCAGACGCTGTGCAAATGCAACCTTCTTTGAGTCGCACAACACAGATGAAGCTTCAAGCCAGAGCTTCGGCCTTGACCTTATGCCTCTTGTAAAAGGCGAAGAAACACCGTCAGACTTTATTATCAGCTATATTGAAAAATTCAAGTCTGAAGTTGAGAATACTATTGCGAGGTTGTCCTGATGATTAATTTTGGTACAGGTGGCTGGAGAGCCATCATCGGTAAAGATTTTGTTTATGATAATATTACCCGCGTTGCAATGGGCGTTGTTTCCCTTGCAAGAAAAGAGGGTAAAACAGATAAGCCGATAGTTGTCGGCTACGACAGACGTTTCCTTTCGCAGGGTGCTGCAAAATGGGTTGCAGAGGTTATTGCAGGCGGAGGAATTGATGTGTGGCTGATGCCACGTTCAACTCCGACACCGCTTGTTATGCACACAGTAAAGGACAGTGAGCTTTACTACGGCATTGAAATAACGGCAAGCCATAACCCTGCAAATTACAACGGCATCAAGCTCATTGTTGAAGAAGGTCGCGATGCTCCTCTTGAAACAACTCAGGAGCTTGAACAGCTTATCGCAGATGTTAAAGAAATTGAAAAAGTTGACCTTGATGAAGGAATCGAAAGCGGAAAAATTATGTATCTCCGCAATCCGTTCAACAAGTTCCTTGATGATATTCTCGGTCTTCTTGATGTTGCGGCTTTGCGCGAACGCGGACTTCGTGTTCTCTTTGACACAATGCACGGCTCGGGTGCATATCCGTTGCAGGTTATTTTCCACACAGCACGTTGCACAATCGACACGATGAATCTTAACAAGGACGCGTGGTTCGGCGGAATGATGCCTGCTCCGAGTGAGAATGCTTTACAGCTTCTCCGTGACGGTGTTATCCGCGGTGGTTATGACCTTGGTATTGCTATGGACGGTGACGGTGACAGACTCGGTATCATCGACCGTTGCGGAAGATACATAGATGCAAACGAAATACTGTGTCTTCTTTATTACTACCTTGTAAAATACAAGGGTTGGAAGGGTCCGGTCGTACGTAACCTTGCAACAACACATATGCTCGACAGAATCGCAGAATCCTTCGGTGAAAAATGCTACGAAGTTCCCGTAGGCTTCAAATATATTTCATCAAAAATTGACGAGATTGACGCTGTTCTTGGCGGTGAATCTTCAGGCGGTCTTACTGTAAGAGGTCATATCCATGGTAAGGACTCAGTTTATGCGGCTTCTCTTATGGCAGAAATGATAAGCGTTGTCGGCAAGTCACCGTCAGATATGATCGATGAATTGTCAGCACAGTTCGGCAAGTTCGTAATGGTTGAAGATAACCTTCGCTTTGAGCCTGAATATAAGGATACCGTCAACGATATTCTTATGGTAAAAAAACAGCTTCCCGATTTCGGCAAGACTGTTGTCCGTGTAAATTATGAGGACGGCTGTAAGGTTTACTTTGAGGATGATAGCTTTGTTATCTGCCGTTTCTCAGGAACGGAACCTTTGCTTCGTATCTTTGCGGAAAGCTCAGATAAACAGACTGCAACATCATATATCACAGCATTCAGAGAATTTTTAAATATTTAAGGAGTGTTTTAAATGAGAGATTTAACAAAGTATCAGGGCGTTATCCCTGCATTTTATGCTTGTTACGAGGATAACGGTGACGTAAGCGCAGAGCGTACCGCAAATTTTGCAAAGTACCTTCTTGAAAAAGGTGTAAAGGGTCTTTACGTCTGCGGTTCATCAGGTGAGTGTATCTACCAGAGCAAGGAAGAAAGAAAGCTTATTCTTGAAAGTGTTATGGAAGCTGTCGGCGGTAAGATGACAATCATCGCTCACGTTGCTTGCAACAATACAAAAGATTCAATGGAGCTTGCTGCTCATGCTGAAAGCCTTGGCGTTGATGCAATTGCTGCAATTCCTCCGATTTATTTCCACCTTCCCGAAGATTCAATCGCGAAGTACTGGAACGATATTTCATCAGCAGCATCGAACACAGACTTTGTTATCTACAACATTCCCCAGCTTGCAGGTGTTGCTCTTACAATGCCCCTTTTCAAAAAGATGCTTGAAAATCCGCGTGTAATCGGTGTCAAAAACTCATCAATGCCTGTTCAGGATATCCAGATGTTCAAAATGGAAGGCGGCGAGGATTGCATTATCTTCAACGGTCCGGACGAGCAGTTCATTTCAGGCAGAATTATCGGTGCAGGCGGCGGAATCGGCGGCACTTACGGCGTTATGCCTGAGCTTTTCCTCAAGGCAGATGAGCTTCTTAAGGAAGGCAAAATCAATGAAGCTTGCGAAATTCAGCACGCTATTGATAAAATTATCTACGCTATGTGTTCATGCAAGTGCAATATGTACGCTGCAGCAAAGCAGATTCTCCGTGAGCAGGGTGTTGAATGCGGTTCAGTACGTGCACCTCTTGCTGAAATCACAGAAGAGGGTATCGGCCTTGCACACAATGTAAAGGTTATGATTGACGAAGCAATCGCAAAATTTGTTGGTTGAGGTGCAGTATGAACAGAGAATATTTGCTTGAAACTCAGAAATGGGTAAAAGAAGAGCTTGAACGCTGTGTTGATTTCTGGCTTAAAAACGGTATGGACGAGGTAAACGGCGGTGTTTACACCTGCCTTGACCGTACAGGTAAAATTTATTCAACAGATAAAAGCGTATGGATGCAGGGCAGATGCGGTTGGATTTTTGCATATCTCTGCAAGGTTTATGGCGTAAAGGACGAATGGCTCAAGGCTTCAAAATCCTGCCTTGATTTTATGGAAAACTACTGTATCAATAAGGCTGCGGGCAGAAGAATGTATTTCACCGTTACTGCTGACGGTAAACCGCTTCGTCAGAGAAGATATTGCTTCTCAGAAGGCTTTTACTGTATTGCAAACGCTGAATATTACGGTATAACAGGAGACAAGGAACACCTTGAAAGAGCAAGAAAAGCGTACGAGCTTATCTATCATCTCAATCACGGCGGTGCTGACCCGACAGGTATGGGTCCGAAGACTGTTCCCGAAACACGAACAGGAAGAGCTTTGGCAGACCCGATGATTTTCCTTAACACAACTGCAATTATGCGTCGTGTTGACCCTGAAAATGCAGAGCTTTACAATAAGTACAGCGCAGAATGCATTCACGATATTTTTGCTTACCACCACAAGCCTGAGCTTAAATGCACACTTGAAAGCGTTGGCGTAAACGGTGAGTTCTGCTCTGAATACACAGCAGGCAGAGTTGTTAATCCCGGTCACGATATCGAATGTGCCTGGTTCATTATGGAAGAGGCTAACCGTATCGGTGACAAGGAGCTTTACAAAAAAGCAGAGGAAATCTACCGTTTCGCAATCGAAGGCGGTTGGGACAACGAGTTCGGCGGACTTCTTTATTTCAAAGATTGTCTCGGCAATCCTCCCGAAGCTTACGAGCACGATATGAAGCTCTGGTGGCCGCATAACGAAATTCTCATCGCTTCAATGATGGCGTACCGTGACACAGGTGACGAGTATTATATGGATTGGTTCAAGAAGACTCTTTCTTACTGTCAGGAAGTTTTCTCTGATCCCGAATTCGGTGAGTGGTACGGTTACCTCCGTCGTGACGGAAAACCGACAGAACCCGCTTGTAAGGGAAGCACCTTCAAAGGACCGTTCCACCTCCCGAGAATGCTTATTATGCTAGACACAATGATCAGCGAAATTCTTAATGCTTGAGATTATTCAAAGTTGATAAAACAGAAAGAATGATGTTGAGTGATTTATTTCAGACCTATTGAGAGTACATAAAAAGCGAGGAAGACTCTTGAACAAAAGACAGAAAGCTTAGAAATTGTTTTGATATTATGTATGAAAACGGCAGCGAAATGGAGTCAATTTCTAAGTCAGATATAAGACCTCACTTTTATGGATTTTGTTTTACCTTACACATAAAGATATTAAAGCATTGATTAATTTTTTAGATACGTTATAACAATAAGAACAAGAAGCAGTTTTCGCTGTTTCTTGTTCTTTTTTGCTTGCATGTAACAAATCAAAACCCGTAATTCAATTTTGTGAATTACGGGTTTTGTCGTTAGGGAAGACCGTAACTCCGAACGGAATTACGGTCGTCTTTGATTAATGAACTTTTTCTTTCTTCTTTTCTTCAACTTTTGCGGATGTTTCTTTTTTGTCAAAGAACGAAGTGAAGTTAATTATGAAAAGCAACGCATATGCAACCCACATCGGAAGGTTTTCGATGAATGCACTCTTACCGACTGTTACAAGAAGAATAAGCATAAGAATCAGCACGGCACAGAAAACGATTGTTGCAATCATATACTTTTTATCCTTCTGTTTGAACTTATGTAAAAGAAATATGATTACACCTGCCGCACCGAGAAATGCGAAAATCAACGCTGTTGCCCAATGTGAAAGACATCTTGCTGTCATAACAAGGTCAAGACCTGCTGACGGCACATTGACTGTAACGTAAATTGCTGCACAGCCGAGAGAAGTAACAATTACACCAGCTTTACCTTTGTAGTTGTTTTTGCGGTACATATAAAGTGTGTTTGTGAAAATGGAAAGTGATGCAAGAACACCCCAGATTCTGAAATGCCACGGATAACGCAGGCCGAGCATACTTGCAGTAACATCGGTAAGGATGTTACCGAACTGAGATGGGAAGCTTAAGAAACCGTACCAGGTTATAAAAGCAAAACCTGCAACGAGATTTGCCATACAGAAGATTGTAGTACCTTTAGAAAGCTTTTCTGCCCAAAGAATTTTTCTTGTGAAAATTCCGTATCCCAAAAGAATTGCTGTTGAGCAGATCACCCAGAGCCAGAAAACAACGGGACTTGAATACAAAGGCTCATGAAGCATACCGTCAAATTTTGCAACGAATTCTTCAGCAGGAAGCCTCATATCCGCATCTGTTGGGATGATGTAAGGGTACTTATCCCAACTCATAAAAACAGACATCCAGATGCCGTAAATTGCGGCAATTGCAGTCCAAAGACCTGTGTAAATGTTTTTCATTTTGTTGTCGCTCATGATATCACCTCATAGTTTGATTGTAACTTCTTTTCGCATTTTTAAAATCAAGAATCAGTCGGTTTTTACCGCTGTCAACGGTTATTGACTCAGCCTTTCTTTCTGATTTGCAGAACTTGCTGTCGTAACGTGCAAATTCTTTTTCGGCAGGTTTTCCGTCAATATCAAAGCTTCCGTCATATGAAACTTCAATTACGCCTGAAGCGGTTTCGTATTTAGCGGAACCATTACCGAAATCAATAGAATTCTTGCTGATTCGTGCCTTGAATTCATTGAAATTTTCTGTGTCTGCATCCGAAAGCTCGGTAATGTAAATGTGATAATCTCCACCGAATCGGCACAAATCAAATTCACCGCTAAGCTGAATGCCATCGGGGAATTTTCTGTTTTTAAGCAAACCGTTTGCAGAATTCTGATTGTAAGGTTTGAATTTCAAGTCACCGTTTGAAATCAGTGCCACAAAAACACCGTTCTTTCTTGCAAAAACAGTATTACCGCAAAGCTCGAATTCGTCGTAAAAAT
>JAZRNR010000178.1:0-12909 GCA_045648305.1 Acutalibacteraceae bacterium | reverse complement strand
CATCTCACATGATAACATTTATCGGTGTATGTAACAGTTGTCTGCATTGATATAAAAAAACTAATTATTTTAAAATTATTTTTGGAGGTAAATTATTATGGCAAAATGGGTATGTAGCGTATGCGGTTATGTTCACGAGGGAGATTCAGCACCTGAATTCTGCCCACAGTGTAAAGTTCCTGCAGAGAAGTTCACAAAGCAGGACGAAAACAATCTTTCATGGGCAGCAGAGCACGTTGTAGGCGTAGCACAGGGCGTTTCAGAAGACATCATCATGGACCTTCGTGCAAACTTTGAAGGCGAATGTTCAGAAGTTGGTATGTATCTTGCAATGGCAAGAGTTGCTCACCGTGAAGGCTATCCGGAAATCGGTCTTTACTGGGAAAAGGCAGCATACGAAGAAGCAGAACACGCAGCAAAGTTTGCAGAGCTCCTCGGAGAAGTTGTAACAGATTCAACAAAGAAGAACCTCGAGCTCAGAGTTGCAGCTGAAAACGGTGCAACAGCAGGTAAATTTGACCTTGCAAAGAGAGCTAAGGCAGCTAACCTCGATGCTATCCACGACACAGTTCACGAGATGGCAAGAGACGAAGCAAGACACGGTAAGGCATTCCAGGGTCTTCTTGAGAGATACTTTGGTTAATCCCCTACCCTATAAATAAACGAAGAGTGGCTGAAACGCCACTCTTTTTGTTTTGCCGTTAAAACTATCAGAGTGGTCAAAAAGTGGTCAACATGGTTCTGACAACATCAAAAAAACTCCCAAAGTGGTCAAAAGAAAAAGTGGTCAACTTCGTAAGAACATAATAACAAATTCAATTCAACATATCAACATAAAACCAACAACTTTTTAAATAAAATAATTCAAAAAACTTTTCACAAAACACCTACTTGTCATTTTTATAGCACAAGTTAATGGAATTAGTATGCTATAATATAGTCACAACGAAGGGAGAGAACAACAAAAACAAATCACAAGTTGTTTCACTCACCTGAAATTGAATAAAAAATATTTTGGGTTGCGACCAACGCAAGAAAGTAGGTAATTACTATGACAACAATTACAATCAACACAAAGAATCACTCAATCGAAATGCCCTCTAAGAAGTATGCTCTTGCCGCAAGTAAATACGGTTCAGACGAGTATATGGAAGTTCAGAACGCACGCCGTGACTATCCTAATTACAAAGTTGTAACAAAAGCAACCAAGAGAAATGACCCGTTGAAAGGCATCACTTACAAGAAAATGGAAGAATACATTAAAGCCAATGACGCAAGCAGTGAAAACGAAAAGTATTTCAAAAAAATCACTGATAAGGAATCTCTCGATAGGAAGAGTTATGGAAGAGTAAAGTCTTGGTTTATAAATACTTACTTCCCTGA
This sequence comes from Acutalibacteraceae bacterium, assembly GCA_045648305.1. GTDB lineage: Bacteria > Bacillota > Clostridia > Oscillospirales > Acutalibacteraceae > CAG-488. The sequence continues at coordinate 11,526 of JAZRNR010000178.1, read as the reverse complement.
GTATGCAAATAACAAAACAAACGAACAGACACAGTCATCAACAAACATTCAGTAAAGGAGAAATAACAATGAATATGATTAAAGTAGACCACGCAAAGAAAACAATTTTTATGGATTCTGTTTTCTACAAAAATTCTTCAGACCCCCGAAACGAGGAATACGCAATACTTCAGTCCGCTCGCCGTGACTATCCCAAATACAAAGTCGAAAGACGCACAATCAAGAAAAACCCTGAAAAGAAAACATACAGTGGTCTGACTTATGCCTATATGGAAGACTATATTCTTACTCACGAATCGCCCGAAACGGTTGAGGCGGTATATGAGGAATTTAACGAAATGCTTCTTATTTCTCAGTGTCACTCCCCTGCTTTTCGTTATCCCACGATCAAAAAGTGGTTTCTTAAAAAATATCCTGAAATTGTTAAGTTCGGATTACCGCAAAAGCCTACTGTTATCAAAGCCCAATTCATTGGTGCTTGATGAAAGGAGAAAAGTATGGAAATCAATCACAATAATGTTTCAAGAGAAGAATTAATCAACGCACTTGTCGACCTTTTCAATATACGTGAGCCAATAGAGGCATACAATGAATGGCTTGAAATGCCGCTCGAAGACCTACTCCTTATATACATAAGTGAAACTGACAACTATAACAATGAGGATTGTTTTTATGAGTAACGCAACCTTTTACACTGAATGGCTTGGAGTTGAAAAGAATCAGTTCCGCATTCTTTCACTCCTTGCTCCAACAGGAGAATTCAGAGGAAATCTCACTGATATGTGCCGAAGCCTGAATATCCGTCCGCAAACCCGAACCCGAAGCAGCCTCAGAGACAATATTGACGAACTTGCGGCAAGCGATTACATTTCGAGCGTGCTGAACGGCAGAACATATACTCTCAAAGTCATCCCGAAAGAAACCGTTATAGAAATCCCTACCGAATGGCTCAACCAAATAATGAACCACAATTACCATTCTGAAAGTGTTTCATGGCAGGCAGTTCTGAAAGTTTTTCTTTGGATGATAACCAACAATAACAAACCAATAGTAACAAGATCAGAGATTGCGGCAGTCACTAATATCGGCAATGATACGATTACATCGGCACTCAATGTTTTAGACAGGGATTTTAAGGCTATTTTGAGAAAACCCGTTGTAATAGAAATACAAGACGGAAAATTCAGGTGCATTGGTCTTGAATTGAATCCTGCGGCTTGGTGGGAATAGAAAAGGATTACTTTTTCCTTCACATAGTTATTTATTAATTATATGAGGAAAAAAGTAATCCTTTTATCATATTCTGTTAAGACATCTCCCCTATTTTTCAATAATTTATGAAAGGGTATTACGTATTCGTTACAAAGCCGCAAATGCGGCTTTGTCGAATACGTAAATACCCAAAACAAATACAAGGAGTGTAAATATGAATACTGAACTATTAAATTTTAACAGAAGACAGGGTAAAGTTCCGGACTTTGCTTGGTATCAGTTGAACGGCAAATCCGCAACTGAAAACTACATAGAACAAAAATAGGCAATCCTCGATTCATTAGAGGATTCAGACGAACCCGAAGAATTTAGTGTTGTTTTTGAAAGTCGGGTGAAATAATGGCAAATAAAAAAGACGATAAGAAAAAGAAATCCAAGAAGAAAAATGTTCTTGAAGCCGAAATCCTTGCGTTTATGCAGAAAAGCATGAAAACCGCACTTGATACGGCACTCGATGAAATTTTCAAGGATTGGAAATAATAATACGGCAAACCAAGAGAGACAATCTCACGGTTTGCCGTATTTTTTCGTTTATGTTCCTTTTGGTTCGTCTGACGGTAAAAAGTCAATTCTATCGTTTGCGGTCAGCATAATCGTGTTCCGAAACAAAAATCACATTCAGACGGAGAACGAACCACGCAATTCCGCAAATGCGGAAACCGATTCAGGTTCTCCCGAAATACTACCCCCGTCTACCCGTTCAAGAAACCAAATCATTTCTTTGACACTTTTGGTTCAGTAAAAATCGAGGGTAATCCGCTCAAAAAATACCGTTATTTGTTAAAAAAATTAATATACCCCTTTACTTAACATCAGGGTCTTTTACATATTCAACCAAATCGCCTACCTGACAATCCAAAAGAGAGCAAAGGGTGTCAATCGTTTTCCATGAAACCAATTCGCCGTGTCTGATTTGTTGAAGGTATGATTGACCGATGAGTTTTTCTTCACGAATTTTTGTTGAAGAATACCCCTTTTGTTTCAGTGCTTCCATAATATCAATTTTGTATCGCAATGCCATAAAAAACACCACCTCTCCTATTGTATGTATTGTATCACATTTATGCACTAAAAACAAGTGCTAATTTTACACAAGTTTCGCACTAAAAGTTAGTGCAAAACGTCAATAGACAGCACTAATATTTAGTGCTATAATATAGACACAGTCAAGAGACGAAAACAAAAAACAAAGGAGTAATCAATTATGTCAAGCAACGAAATCATCAAAAAGATCGAGGCACTCACAGAGTGGGAAGCAATCATCGAGGATGCGAAAGCAGAGGCAGAGGCAATCAGAGACATGTTAAAGGCAGTGATGCTCGAACAGAACACAGAGGAACTTGAAGCAGGAGCATATATCATCCGTTGGACGTCAGTTCTCTCACAGAGATTCGACACCACCGCATTCAAGAAGACTCACGGTGATATGTATAAGGAGTTCACAAAGCAGGTCAGCAGTCGCCGTTTCTCAATATGCTAAACAAAACAATCCGCCTCACTCAACAGTGGGGCGGAGAAAGGACACAAGGACATGATTATTGAAGATTTCTATTACGGTAACATCGAACCCCAAGAGTGCAGAACGCCGTTAAAATCAGTGTTAAAGAAGAAACTGAACGCATTATCGCAGACGGAAGAACAACTGACCGCAAAACTGACTGATTCAGACAAGGAACTTTTGGAACAATACATCAATCAATATAATGAATTCCTTTGCGTAAGTAGTGCGGACGGGTTCATCACGGGGTTCAGACTCGGTGCAAAGTTTACATACGACACATTTGTTTCTGATTGAAAGGAAGACAGAACATGAACTACGGATATGCACGATGCTCAACCAATGAGAACAAACAGGATATTGACCGCCAAATCAGGGAACTGAAATCCGCAGGAGCAACAGAGATTTTTCTTGAATATGAACACGGCGACAGTGCCGTGAAACAGGAACTTTCTACCCTTTTGGAGCAAGCTCGACAGGGTGATACGATTTACACGCTCGAAGTTTCAAGACTTGCCCGAAGCACAAAACAACTTTGTGAAATCATCGACACCGTAAAAGAAAAGAAACTCAGGCTCGTTATTGTCGGCAGTATTACGGTTGATTGTTCGAACGGAGAAATTGACCCAATGACAAATGCATTCATCCAAATGTCGGGAGTATTTGCGGAACTCGAACTGCGTATCATCAGAGAAAGAGTCCGTTCAGGAATGGCAAACGCCAAGGCAAAAGGGCGACCAATCGGGCGACCGCACACAACAACGGATGCAATTCCGCAAGTGTTTTACAGACATTATCCTGCGTTCAAATCAGGCAGTCTGAACCTTTCAGAGTTCGCAAGGGTTTGCGGTCTGAGCCGTAATACGGTATATAAATATCTTTCTCTTTTGGAGATATAAAAATCAGGGAACGGTTTTTCCGTTCCCTGTTAATTATTGGGCGCATTTTTTACAAGGATCACGTGAAACTTTCGCGCTACTTTCTGTCGTTTCACTAGCATTTTTACCCGCACACGATTTACTATAATGATACTTTTTACCCGAGGGAGTTACATAAACAGTCCTACTGTTGTCTTGTTCCTCTTCCTCATTTTCATAATAATCATCTGAATCGTCATACGAGTCTGTTTCTTTATTTGGAACAATAACTTTAAGTTTTTGAGATTGAACTGAACCGTCTTTGGTCTGAATATAAATATATGTCTCACCTGGATTTACAGGAGTAATTACACCATAATCCGAAAGCCATGACCCTTCTTTATCGTATTCGAATGTAACGACATCAGGATTTTCACTTATAAAAACAAAAGCACTTTCTTTTTCTGTGATGTAATGTGCGGACTTATATTCAAAAGATATGGTTTCTTCATATTGCCAATCAGAAAATGTAATTTCTTCGGTTTCCTTCAATGTTATTTCCGTCACATTAGATTGAACTGTAATTTGAATAGAATCGGATTTGATTATAGAATCATTTGTTTCAAAGTAAAATGAAGTTTCACCTGATTTTAAACAATTAATATCAAATTTAAAGCCTGTAAACAACAAACTATCTACATAATCATATGTAACATTAAGAACTGAAGGATCCTCGACAACTACACGAATTGATTCTTCACTATAATCTTTTGAACTTATTACTTTGAGTTCATATTGACCGTGGTTTACGTCAGCGTAAAATTCTTTACCCGACAAATCTTCAACTTCAAGTGATGATATACCTGTTTCCGATTTCGGTGATTCACTACAAGCATTTAACAAAAAAACTAAAAACAAAATCAAAGTTAATGACAAAAATTTCCGTAAATCCAATTTCATAATTACACCTCATTTGATTATAACTTCTTCATAATATGAAAATAACATCGCATTTTCAATCTCAGTCTATCACTATTCTACAAAAAAATCAACTATTCGTTAACTACTTTACTAAAATACAACGTCTATGATATAATACCACCAACAGAAACAAGAAGGTGGAAACAAATGCCAAGAAGTGAAAATCAAAAAGCCAAAATTCTATACATCGCTCAATACTTTCTTGAAAACTCTGATAAAGATCACGCCGTTGTCGCAGGTGACATCAAAGATTATCTTAGTGAAGAATACGGCATAGAAAGCGAACGTCGTTCTATTTACAGAGATATTGCTGTATTGCGTGATGAATTCGGTATGTTTATTGAAGGAACACAAGGCGGAAAATACCGCTTAGTATCACGACAATTTGACTACAAAGATTTACTTCTTATGGCTCAGTGCATTTATGCAACAAAATTCATCTCCGAAGAAAAATCAAAAGAGTTAATTCAGACTTTAGGCGAATTTTGCAGTATTTATCAAAGAGAAGACCTTGAATCTGAAGTGTTCCTTTGCGAGCGTGTAAAAACAACGGAAACCGATATTATTAAATCGATAACCAAAATCAACAAAGCCATGTCATCCAAACAAGACGGCAAACCACGAGCACCTACAAAGATAACCTTCAAGTATATGAAATACACTATCAACGATATACATTCTCAGGCTGAATGCCGCAAGGGTTCTCTTTACAAAGTCAGTCCTTATAAAGTCATAATTAACGACGGCAATTACTATCTGTTTGCTTATGACGATCAATACAAGGATATGCGAACGTTTCGTATTGACCGTATGCAAAACATTAAAGTCACCAAAGAACCAAGAGAAGGAAAAGAAGTATTTGAAAAAATCGACATCAGAACTTACACAAAAAGAGTATTTTCAATGTTCGGCGGTGAAAACAGGCGTGTCAGCATGAGATTCAACAACTCACTTTTAAGTGTAGTGATCGAGCGGTTCGGTGCAAGCTCGGATGTTACATATTACCCTGACGGAAAAAGCAATTTCATCGTCACTACTGATGTTGAAATCAGCGACCAATTCTACGCTTGGATGTGCGGTTTCCGCAAAAGAGCAAGCATAGTCAGACCGCCCGAAGTTGTTGAAGGGTTCAAGAACTTTTTGAAGGATATTGAAAGTAAATATTAAAATACGGCAGGAAGTTTTCAAACGCTTCCTGCCGTATTCTTATAACTTATTCAAATTATCTCTTAATATCTCAACACCTGTTTTTGACATAGAAATATAATACCGCTCAGTGACCTTTGAACTGCTATGCCCCATTTGATTACATAACAAATGTGTCGGCGTATTCATATCCGCCATAGCCGTTCCGTATGTATGTCTGAGATAATGGAACTTGAATGTTATTTCATACTTTTCCTTAATCATTCGAGTATGGTATTTCATAGAATTGACAGTCTGAATTTTGCCGTTCTCAGTTGCATTTACCAATCCAAGAGAAGAAATCATTTGACCGTCAAGATCAGTTATGAAAGTCTGATTTTGCCGCCTGACCGCATTCAGATCACCTTCAGCACGCTCGATGGCTTCAACAAGTTTGATAAAGTATTCCCTTAAAACATCATTCATATATACCGTTCTCTTGGCATTGCGTGTCTTCAAGGGAACAAGTTTGATGAGACCTTCCTGATATTGCATTTGACGGTCAATAGTTATCGTTCCACTCTCAACATCAACATTTTCCCACTTTAGACCGTAACATTCATTTATACGCAGACCACAATATCGACCAAGATAATATGCGGTTTCTGCGTTGCTACCTGAGAAATATTCATCAAGACAATCTAATTCTTCCTTTTGGAACGTAACGACATCGTTTTCATCATCAGTTTTCATTTTTGGCATACGGATTCTCGAACCTTTATTCAGACAAAGTTTGCTATAAATTTCACCGTCGAGATAATCCCTTGAATACGCCTGACCGAATATCAGATAGAACATCTTCAGGAAGGCTTCAACATAACCGTATGCTCTACCCTCATTATAGTAAAGATGTGCGAGATAATCGTTGATTTCAGCAACACTTATATCATCAATAAACCGCTCACCGAATTTATCACAAATATGATTTTTCCATAGTGAATCCTGTTTTTTGATTGTTGCGTATGCTTTATCAAATCTTCCTGTTTCGCAGTATTCCGCAAACACCTGACTGACAGTTTTGGTTTCCTTAGGTTTCCGAGCGTGCTGACGATCTTCTTGTTTTTGCCGTTTGATTGCGGCGGCTCTTGCTCTCTTGGCTTGAGTCTCGGTTTTCAAAACATTACCATTTTCGTCCTTGCGTTTGCGACAATATGACTTTTTACCGTTTTTGATAATTGTAAATCTATATTCCCAATTACCATTTTCAAGTTGATACAAACCTGTTTCTGTGCTTTTCATCCTTTAGTCCTCACATTTTTGACAAACTAAAGTTGGTCATTATTTCTTTAGAAGATGTATCAGAGTTGTAACAAAGTTGTCACAAAGATGTTAAAAACTTCTTGATAAATCTAATGATTCTTCAATGAACTTTGCCACGAACTTCACGAGATGGCTCGTGACGAGGCAAGACACGGCAAAGCATTCCAGGGTCTTCTTGAGAGATATTTTGGTTAATAACTACGGGGAGTAAGTTCAAAGCTTACTCCCCTTTTTCATACATAACTTTTCAAATTCATAAAAGGAGGTAAGATTTATGAAGAAATTATCAGTATTATTAGTTGTAGCATTGGTTGCAGCATCATTGGTATTAGCAGGTTTTGCAAAAAACATCAGTCAGGAAGCATTGAAAGCACACAGTCCCAAAGCACAGAACACACTTCAGGAAGCACCTAAGGAAGCAGTCAAAGCTGAACCTTCAACCAAAGCACTTCTTCCCGATGAAGTTGCTAAACCTGAAGAAAATAAAGTGAAAGAAATTGTAACAGAAAAAATCACGCATAAGCCTTCAGAAAAATCTGTATCTCCTGCTCAGGTACCTGTGGTAAAGGTAACGAAGGAAGATGCAAAGGCTTCAGCACTTCAGCATGCAGGTGTCAAAGAAGCTGATATAAAGCATTACAAGGTCGAAGTTGACAGAGAAAGAAATGCTACTGTTTACGAGATCGAATTTCATGCAGATAACTACGAATACGATTACGTAATAAACGCTGAAACGGGAAAGGTAGTTCATTCTGAAGTTGAAAAGAACCGCGGAGAAGTAAAGGTAGATAACAATCAGAATAATACAACGGTTAAAGCACCTGCACAGCCTGTAGATGAACCCAAAGTTACAAAAGATGAGGCTAAGGCAGCAGCACTAAAGCATGCAGGACTTGCAGAGAAAGACGTAGTCAGATTCAAAGCTGAACTCGACAAAGAAAGAAACGGACTTGTTTATGAAATCGAGTTTAATTCAGGCAAGTATGAATATGAATACGAAGTAAGTGCTGAAAACGGCAAGGTTCTTAAGCACGAAAAAGAATTCAGAGATTGATTATAAAAAATTAAGAGTGGCTGAAAAGCCACTCTTTTCTTATTTATAGGGATTTAATTAACCAAAATATCTCTTAAGAAAACCCTGGAATACTTTGCTGTGTCTTACCTCATCTTGAAACAGTGCTTAAAATAAATGCTATTTGGTTTTTAATTTTGAAAATCACACTTTTGTCACACTAAAACTACTGTAACATTACTGTATGAACAGCATCTTCTTGTTCACTGCCTTTTAAAATGATTTTTACTGAACCATCTTGCCAAACTACATCCCAATTATTTTCTCTAAGAAGTGCACCGTCATCATCAATTGAGGTATCAATAACCTTTACAAATTTATTACCATCTGTTCCTTTTACTGTAACCTTAACTGCAGTTGAACCAAAAGGCCAGTCGGGGTTGCCGACCATTTGAAAAGTAACGACATATTTACCATCGGGTGAGTTTTCTGTCCCAGCGAGAGTAAGTTTATATTCAGTGGTATAGACAAACCAGCCGATGCTTGCTACAATAAATATAACAACAGTAGAAAGAATTGAAATAACAGTAATTATTATTTTCTTTTTCATTCAAATCCCCCCAGAGATATGTATATGTTGCTTTTAAAATATCATATCTTTCTCGTTATTTCAATGTCAGAATTGTTAAACTATTATTAACAGCCTGCTTTTTTAGATGAAGGCTGTTTGCAATAAGGGAATATAAAATTTTATATTTTATTATCCAAAATATATCTCAAGATGACAATGGAACACCTTGCTGTGTTTTGCCTCGTCTCTTGTCGTCTCGTGAACTGTATCGTGAATAACGTTGAGGTTAGCATACTTGGTTATTCTCGCGCATTTTTTAACGGAAACATAATATGTTCCCCTACGGACACGATTATTATTAATGGGTTGTAGGGTGCGGATTTCCCCTACGTGCACAGAGATAGATTGTGCTAAATCAAAGAACCCACAAACCCGAATTTATCGGGTGATTTGAAATAACAATCGTAGGGTCAATTCACGAATTTCCTAAAATATGGTGTAAATTTTAACTGAAAAAGAACGAAAAGATTTATTATAAAATTAAGCATTATCAGTTAAATGTTTCGGATATGGGTACATCAAGAAAAACCCTGTCCTTTGTAGCTTCTTTCAGTAAATCAGACTGCTTGATAACTTCTCTCGCAAAATCTTCAACTGTAATATTTTCAGGAGCATCAATCAAAGATGCATAAACGCTCTCACCAAAAGAACTAATCAAAACGGCGTAATTGTTATTTTCAACATAGACGGTAACGTTTACTCCGTCTATTTCAATCTTATTGCCCTTTGCAACAACATCAAGTTCCAACTCATTGAAGGCAGTCGGCACAGCTCTTTCAGCGAGAAATTTAACATTCATAAAAGGACTCATGCTCTTAATGTATTCGAGTTCATAATCATAATTTATATCAGAGAAATGCTCACCAAAACAATAAAGATAAACATAATCTGTTCCGGGGATATGAGAAACAGCGAGGTCTATAGGGTCTTTTCTTTCTCGTGAATAGTTTTTAATATCGTGATACGGATAAAACTTCTGCATATATTCACCGTCGGTACTAAACTTATTTTCCGGTGTATAAGCATTATAACAATCAATATAAGCACAACCGCACAGAACAATACAACCAACCATGATAATTACAGACGAAACCATTAAAAACTTTTTGATTTTGTCAAAATCAATTGACATTTTGTCGTATACAACCAAACATATAAGTAATATTACCGTCAAAATGAGAAATGCTTCTGCAAAGTAAAGAGGAAAAAGTGCTGACTGAAACTCAATAAGACTAATCGGTTGAACAAATACAGCACCGTATAGAATTACACTCAGTAAAGCAGATATAACAGCAATAAATTTCACAGATTTGAGATTTTTCATAACATCACCTCAAGGAAATATTATCATAGAAATAAAATAAAGTCAAAAAACAAACCGTGACTCGATGCTACGGGTTTAATTTTATAATGAAAACATTATAAAAAAGTTTGGCAGGGATTTACCCCTGCCAAAAATCACATAAACATACTAAAAATCGCATCAGCTATAACCTGAAACGGAAGAAGAATCTGATTCAGCGTAGGACCAATCATTTCCGGATCAATCTGACCTATCAAAGCATCAAGGTCAATACCTACCAAATCACCAGCTCCTGAAACGGCTGAATAAAGAATTTGGAAAGGAACTATAAAAAAGAGCAACATAGATGAACCCAACATAATAAACTATCTCCTAATTTTATATCTATTATATATATTGTAAAGAGTTTAGCCAAAAAAGAATCCTCAACTTAATGCCGGAGTTAAGAAAGGCATCAAAATATCAACAATGATCTTAATGTGTACACCTTCGCAACCTTCACAGACTTGATTTACAGCAAAAAGATTCTGAATAAAAATCTTAATCATAGTGAAAATATTTCCGCTATGGCAATCGCAATCACAATCAGTATAGACAGCTTCGGCTGTAACTTCATTGTCAGGCATTGTAAAAGTTGTTTCTTTTGCATTCACATCAGCAACAGTTGCACCGTTAACTACCCAATGACTGAATTTTTTGCCGTCGATCTGAGCAGCTTTAAGAGTTGCAGTTGTGCCAACTTCTGCATACGATGATGATGGTCTGCCGTTAGTAACATTGATTGCATAAACAGGATTAGCAAGCTCAACTCCATCTACCGTAGCCTTAATATGACCTGATTCTTTATAAAATCCATGAATTTTATATTCGCAAGTGTGAAGGATTTTATGATTAGATATGTTGTCAACGACAGATGCTGAAGAATGTGCCCTACCGCAAGTACATCTCAACACAAGCATATTGGGGCGTTCTTCACAGTGAATCTTTAAAAGCTGTCCATCATAAAGAACAACTGAAAAGAAATCTATCTTATTATATACAGTACCGGTTGCAGCTTGTTTTCCAACGATAATACCTTCCCAATAGCCGGTTTCAGGATCATAAGTTGCATAGGGTTTATCTTCGCCACCGGCAGCAGGTGTCACATCCTGGTCAGTTATGATAACGAAATTCCCATCACCTGCACTTGCTGATACAAGTGAAAAAGACATGATGCTAAACACGGTCAGCAAAGTAAGAAGAATCGACAATGATTTTTTAAACATCTTCATATACACTACTCCTTATATTTTTTACTAATAGTATTATATATAGATATATATTGTCAAGTGTTTTGGCAAAAAAAGAAACCGTAGCTCGATGCTACGGTTTAAAGTTTCGATATTGGTTACGCACCTTCAAAACTGAACAAAGACAAGAATTAGTAATGTGAGTGTAGCTTTTCGCTTCTTACCTTGCCAATAATTTCTTATGGTCAAGCCCTCGACCTATTAGTACTGCCCAGCTGAAAGTATCACTACTCTTACA
>JAZRNR010000177.1:0-5081 GCA_045648305.1 Acutalibacteraceae bacterium | reverse complement strand
CAAGGCAAAGGATAAGGCTCAATGATCTCTTTGCAAAGCGTCTGATTGACTTCATTTTTACCACCTCGTTAAAATTTTGTATAGAATTTGTGGGGTAATGGTGCAAACCCGAACAGTGCGCGGTTGATTGAAATAGGTTCGTAGGGGCGTGCATTGCACGTCCGACAAATCAAGCACTTTTTACGGACGACCAATGGTCGCCCCTACAATTGTTGATTTGAAATCTGTTCTACAAACCCGAATTTGCACAATTTTTCATTGATATTTGAGTGTAGAATCAACAACCCGTTTAAACTCTGAAACGTTTCACTATATATGACGTAATTCTTTCAAGTTGGTTGCAAGGTTTTCTTTATTATAACATAATTTTTTTAAGAGGGGAATGAAAAAGAAAAACCAACCCGTTGATTTTTTTAATCAACGGGTTGGACGATTCTGATTGTTTGAAAAATTCAGGTTATTGGTGGGGATATGTAACCTGTCTGCCTGTAATAAGCTCAACAACGGATTGATAAAGCTTCAAAAAGCCTTCCTGAACGCCACCTTTTACTGCAAGCTCAAAAGCGATTCTCGATGAATATTTATCACCGTTATCTTTTGCAGTTTTTATGTAACTGAAATCAAAAACATCGTAAAGGCGTTCAACTCTTGTTTTATAAGTTGATGTATCGTTTTCATCGATTTCAACAACACGGTAGCCGTACTGAGTTGTATAAGCCAATCCTTTGTAACGGGTCATGGGAGAAGTGTAAATGTCAATATTCTGATTTCTTACTCCGAATGCATTTGTGTGGTCGTGACCCGTAAACATTGCAAGAACGTCGCCCGTTTCTACCAATGCATCAAACTGTCCGTCGTTATAGTAACCGGGACAAGGCTTTTCGTTAAGTGTACCGTAGTTAACTTCTTCAGGGTTAAATGCATAAATTTCCTCTTCGTTATAAATACGCTTAACTGCATAAGGCTGTTTGGAATCAACCTTTTTAAGAACATCATAAATTTCGGGAACAATTATATGCTGGAAAACAACAGATTTTACAGGCTCACCGCCATTTTCTTCTTTGAGCTTTGCTGCGGTTTTCTTATACCAGTCAATCTGCTCGGTTCGCACTCTGTCATAATGTCTTGGTTCGTCCTCGTCGTAATCGCCCGAGTCAAATACCCAAAGGTTAAAATTAACCTTATCGCTGTCAGATGCAAGAACAGGAATATTGAAAGTTGCACAGTTTTTGAAGTTTTCGCTGTTGTCGCCGGATATTACACAAGGGAATGTTTTGTAATATTCCATAATATCTGCTCTTGTCATCGGTCCTGTTTCCGAATCGTGATTACCGAAGGTTACGGCAACAGGAATATTTCTTGATTCAAATATATTCATCAGTGCATTGATGAGCTTCTTTGTCTTTTCGGGATCCTCGTTGGGATGTGTATTGTCACCTGTAAGCACAACAAGGTCAGGTTTTTCCACGTCGCAGGCTTCCGCAATTACCCAGATCGATGAATCAAAATGCTTGTCATAATTAAGATGAGTGTCAGCAATATGCAACACTTTAAGCTTGCCTTCGGAATTGAATCTTATTGTTGTGTCTGTTACTTTCTGTGAAGCTGCGGGTTCATAGTTAATGTTTGTGTTTTTTGGCTCAATTTCGAAATAAATTATTCCTGCCACAAAAAAAACAACTAACACCAACAAAACAATCAAGATAATCTTTTTTGCCATTTTTACATCTCCTTATTCGGTTAAGTTTTTACTTAAATACAGCTTCAGCATTGTTCTCTGAAAATCATTTGTCGTTACCTACGGTAAATGAAAGCAGATTTTAATACCGTTGCTGTTTTACTTCCAATCAAGCTCAGCTATTGAAACACAGCCGTTATGCGGTACGGGTTTATCACGCCAGCCACAGGTTGTGATATAATACTTTCCGTTTTCTTCAATTATTTCGGGTGCATGAGCCGATAATTTTGCAATCGGTACGGTTCCGCCGACATCTCCGTTGTATTCTCCGAAATTCACAGGGTTTTCAGAGCAGAATACCAAGGTGTTGTTATAAGTTTTGTCGGAAGAATCTGTGTAAGTTATAAAAAGATAATACAGTCCGTCTTTCTTCAGCACAAACGGGGATTCCATTGCTCCCCAACCCGGCTTCAGCAGAGCATCATCGCCTGAAGTTAAAGCAAAGCCTTCAAAGTTCCACGTTAACAAATCACGGGAAGAAAAACATGAAACCGCACCTTTTTTGTTGTACACACCGACAACATACATAAGATATTTGTTTTCATCAACTTTCAAAACAAAATGATCGCGGTGTGCCGCCATCAGCGGTTCATTGTTTAAAGTGATCTTATGTCCGAACCACTCGTGCATATCGAAAGAAACTGCAAGTGACGTCGGAGAAGGACCGTAAAACATATAATAAGTATCGTTTTTATTCATTACACACGGAGCCCATGCAAGAGTACCCGTGTCAATTGATTTTCCTGCTTCTGCAAAAGGAGCATCCAAGTTTTTACCCTTACCGTGAACAAAATAGCGTTCCTGAGAAGCTCCTCCGCCAAAGCTCGTTATACCGTACAAATGCCATTCGTCGTCAGAACCTTTTACGATAGTGTGGTCGTTGACATAATTGCCGTACTTTTCGGGTTTAAAAAGAATTTTCCATTCGCCTGAAATATAGGGGATTTTCATATTTTCACTCCGATTAAGGTCTGTTTGAATTGTAGCTGATTACTTGTTTTTCTCAATTAAATTTTTAATACTTTGCGGATCATCGATATATGTTTCGGTGTATCCGCATTCGGGACATACGGCACACTTGATCTTGCCTAAGGATTTTTTAAACATTCCTTTTTCTTTTGCAGCAATGCCGTAACCGCCGTTGGTGACCATTACTTCCAGATCTTCAACCATTGCGGTTTCGCATCTTAAACAATTTCTCATAAAAACCTCCGCAAAATTCTCATTTACAAAATTGATTATAACACAAGTGAAGCACATTTATAAATAGTACCGATTTGTTTTTTAGTAATATATTTTTATCGGATGTTTCGGGTCAGACTGTATATTTTTTTCATCAAGAACAATGTTTTGCGTGTTTATTTCAACCTCGGGATAAACGACTCCGTCGGCTTTCGGCACGGTATCAAAGCAAAGCTTTGATTTCTTGAAGTCTATATTCTTCAGCGTTATTTTCTCGGTGGGATAGTTTGAATGGAGAAGAATATCAATATCATTTTCTACCGAGATGTTTTCAAGGGTGGTTCCGCTTTGCGGGATGCACTCACAACCGGGATAGTAACTTCGTGCATAGGTGTCATAATTAAGGCTTATTGCAATTCCTATATCACGCTTTTTCTGAAGTCTGCAATTGCGTATTGTTATGTTGCGGCAACCGCAGTCAAACTCTTCTGTATTGCGGACAACAGCCCAATTTATACCGTCGTATTCTGCAATTCCTCTTTCGTGACAGGGCGGAGTGAGTGAAGTGTAAAGCTGTCCGTCTTTCGGATTCATCAGCACACGGTATGTTTTTCCGTTAACCGCAACGGTGTCTGAGTGCTGAACCTGCATTCCCTTGTGCCAACTGCACCAGGCACCGCCAAGAATCCTGCAGAAAAAGCCTGTTGTTGAGTTATCGTCAAGATCAATGCAATTTTCTATTATTCCGTTTTCAATCCAACCTACGTGAGTGTTTGATGTCGCATAATCAAAGGCGTTAAGAGCTATCGGGTCATCGAATGTGCGGAACTTACCGTTTTTTATGACAAATCCGTTGCCCCAACCAAGATGAACACCGTCTTTGTTTCCTGTTATATACAAGTCATTAAGCGTTATATTTTTAAATGCACTTATCTGAATCGCATAATCCTTTTCGAGCAATCCGTGACATTCAAACTTTTCAATTTTTAAATTTTCAACATAAATCATTGCAACCTGTGCCCGCAAGCCTGCAATTCTGCTGTCAACACCAAAGTCGTGGCTTTCAATACCGTTACATTCAAGATGCAATCCGATGATTTCAATGTTGCGGTTGTGTTCGTCCTTAAGTGCACCTTTGTTTATAAAAGCATTACCGTTGACGCCTGTCACACTTGCTTTACGTCTGAGAATAACACCTTCACCGAACACGAGCTTTGTGTTGTCACCGATTTCAATTTGCTCAGAAATTTCATAAATTCCGGGAACAGTAACCTGAATTACTCCTCCGTTATCAACAGCCTTCTGTAAAGCTTCGGAGTTTTCATATGGAGCGTTTTTCGGCAAAAAGCCGTATTCATTAGCATTAATCATAATTTTCTTTCCCGCAAGTTCTTGTTTGCCGAAATGATTATATCCTACACAATCTGAGTTTACAATTGGGTGCTGTTCTTCGGCAAAGCTCATAACGATTTATTTCCAAGGTACAATTGTTCTTTTCTTAAAGTTTCACCGTTGCTGTCTGTGAAAACAATTTCAATATTTTCATCATTAAAAATATAACCGCAGCCTGCAAAGTAAACCGGTTTTTTCTTTTTTATTGTACTGCCGATCACAACGGGGCAGATGCTGCCGTTGGTGTTCCATGAGCTGTTTTCAGGATAATAGATATTGAGTTCGTGCGCATGACCGCAAATCATAACTTCAGGTTTTACGTTTTCTCTGAGAAGCTTTGACCATTCGGCAAAAATATCCTGTTCAATGTCAAACGGAGAATGGTATCTGTGAACAAAAGCGTTGTGGGAGATGACGAGCTTATGTTTAACTCCGTCTGCTTCGTATTCACTTTGTTTGTTTTCAATAATCTTTTTGAGAAAATCTGACTGACGCTCTCTGAAAACGTGACAGGCAACGGTGTGACCGTATTCTTCGTGGTCATCGTTCTTGTCTTCACCGCAGTCAAGCAGAATTCCCCAGATATTGCCAAGGCGGAAGCTGTAATATGTGTTGCCCTGATGAGTAGGTGTATATTCCGCAAATTTCTCGGCAAAATTACCCCTTAAATCGTGGTTGCCCCTTGAGAAGATTATAGGTTTTTCACCTTTTGTTAAACGGGAACCGATTACATATATGTTCATAAAATTTGCAGGGTTACTGCTGTCCT
>JAZRNR010000176.1:0-2777 GCA_045648305.1 Acutalibacteraceae bacterium | reverse complement strand
TCTTTTGCAGGTTCTTCTTGGAATAACAACTGAAAGTTATATTTTAAACAGATTTTTAAAATATGAAAGTAAAAAGGGGAAGTGGAGAATATCCGCTATCCTCTTTTTGTCTTTTTTATCGGTTTTGGGGTCATATTTATGTTTCGATTCTGAAACATTCGACCTGTTGGTCGAGTTAATCATAATTGTTTTGTTTACAATATCTCCGTATATTTTGTTCAATCGTGTAAAAAAGCTGACATTTTTGATGTTTGGCTTGACGTGTTGCGGTTTGGTGGATTTTGTTGTTTTTAGTATTTCTTCTGTGTTTATTCACCTTTCATCTGTTCAGTCAACTTTTGTCTATTGTGGTCTGTACTTGCTGGTTCTTATAATGGGCGCGGTTGTGGCGAAAAGAGATAAAATCACAATTCCGGAACATTTTTTGGATGAGATCCCGCTGCCGGTTTATATCGTAGTTTATATTGCAAGCCTTGCTACTTTTTACAGTATAACAGAAAACAGCAATCCTGAATATTACAGCGATGTCGGAAATGCCCTGATGCTGATATCAGTGATGCTGGTTGTTACATGTATATCTTATGCTTTTTACAAATTCTCGGCTCTTTCGCGCAGACAGAGAGATACTGAAAAAAATCTTGAACTTCAGCTTAAGCATTACGAGGATATGGTGATAAAAAACAGAGATATCCGAAGTTTCCGTCACGATTATAAAAATAATCTGATTTCGCTGCGATCTCTTGTTAGCAGCGAAAAAATATCGGAAGCACTTGAATATATAGATAATTTGCACGGTAGCCTTACAACGGCACAAAGCAGATTTTCTACGGGAAATTATCTTGCTGATGCAATTCTCAATGACAAGGTGCTTACTGCCGGAGAATCAGGTGTCGAAATCGAATTCAAAGGTTCGATTCCACAGAACGGAATAACAAATAATGATCTTTGTACGGTTCTGGCAAACTCTGTCGACAACGCAATAAGAGGTTGTTCAGGCGTTGAAAAGGCAAAGATAAAAATTGTCGGCAACGAAACACCGAACGGATTTGTTCTGAATGTATCGAATCCTGTTCTTAACAAGGTTGAAATAAAAAACAACTCAGTTAAAACATCAAAAAGCGACAAAGAGAACCACGGTTTCGGTATCGGTATTGTGAAAAAGACTGTGAAGAAGTATAATGGATTTGTTCAATTGAGTTGCGAAGATAATATTTTCAAAATTCAGGTCGGGTTCATTCTGAAAGGGGTAGAATGAAATGAAAGTTGCAAAAGGAATTTTATCTGTGATATTGACTTGTATAATTAGTTTGACCCCGTTATTGGTGGTTAATGCAGCAACAGAGGAATTAACGGCGGAGGGCGGATTTACATACAAAATAGTTGATAACTTGGCAATTATTACGGATTATGATTATACGAAAGAGATTATAGAGATTCCGGCAGAAATCGATGGGTGTACAGTTTCCTGCTATGAATCACTAGCGTTTTGGGACAGAGCTTACTATGTTAAAAAGTTTGTTGTTGATGAAAACAACGAGTATTTTTCTTCTGATGAGTTCGGAGTGTTGTTTGATAAGGATAAAACCAAAGTGATTAAGTATCCGTCGGCAAGTGCGGAAACAGAATATATTGTGCCTGATACTGTTACCATTGTCGGATATTGTTCGTTTGCGTCTTGTAACAATCTGGAATCGGTTGTTTTAGGAAAAAATGTTTCTGAAATAAGCCAAGAAGCTTTTCATATGTGTAAAAATCTTGTTAATATCAATTTCCCTGAAGGTCTTAAGAGAATTAGCAAGGAATCTTTTTCGTCTTGCGAAAAGATATCAAAAGCAGATCTTCCTGAAAGCTTAACGGAAATAGGCCAGCGAGCGTTCAATGGCACATCTATAACGACTTTTTATATTCATAAAAATGTTAAAACTATTTATGAGGCAGGGGAAGCATTGTGGACGAAGGCACTTATTTCAATTGAAGTAAGTGAAGATAATTTGTATTTCCGTTCAGATGAAAATGGTGTGCTATACAATAAAGATAAAACGAAATTGTTAAAATACCCTGATGGTCGTGAAAATAAGAGTTTTACTGTTCCGGAAGGTGTTATATCTGTAGGTGTTTGTGCATTAACATCAGATTATTTAGAAGAAATTATCTTGCCCGAAACCATAAATTCATTTTATTCTGATGCGTTTAGAAGTTGTGGTATTACTCGTATACAAATACCTGAGGGAGTTAATAATATTTCAAATTCGGCTTTTCTTTATTGTGATAATTTGAAAGAAATTGTTTTACCACTGTCTGTTCAGAAAATAAACTATGGAGCATTTAGGGCTTGTGAAGCAATAACTGATGTATATTATTCAGGAACGCAAGAAGAATGGCAAGCAATCACTTTTGCTAATGAAAATGATTGTCTTCTCAACGCAACCATCCACTACAACTACGGCAAACCATTGGGTACCGTAGGTGAAAACATCAGTTGGTCATTTGACGAGGAGACCAAGGCTTTGTTAATCACCGGTAATGGCGAAATGCTCAATCTTGATTCTGCAGAAGATTACGGTTGGTATTATTTCAAAGATAAAATTGAAACGGTTGAATTTGCAGACGGAATAACATCTGTTGCAAACAATGCTCTCAATGGTTATCCGAAGCTTAAAGAAGTTTATCTTGGACAGACAGTTGAAAAGATCGGTTCAAACACATTTGAGAATTGCCCGTTATTAGCAGTGGTTGCATCTTATGCATTGAACTTTAGTGCCGAAAAGAGCTCGTTT
>JAZRNR010000175.1:0-3746 GCA_045648305.1 Acutalibacteraceae bacterium | reverse complement strand
TTTTTTTGCCTCTGTAGCTCAGTTGGTAGAGCAGAGGACTGAAAATCCTCGTGTCGTTGGTTCGATTCCGACCGGAGGCACCATTTGCGGATGTAGCTCATCTGGTAGAGCGCCACCTTGCCAAGGTGGAGGTAGCGAGTTCGAGCCTCGTCATCCGCTCCAACAAACACTTCGGTGTTTTTTTACATAGTGAGTTAACGCTCACGCTTAAAACGGCGCCATAGCCAAGTGGTAAGGCACGAGTCTGCAAAACTCTGATTCCCCAGTTCAAATCTGGGTGGCGCCTCCAAACGAAAATCCGTTCACGAAAGTGGGCGGATTTTTTGTTTGTATTATTCTTTATTAATTCTTCATCATTCATTTCTCAGGAACGGATTTTCAAATGAATAATGAATATTGAAGTCGCTTCGCTGATGAATAATGAATAATTGTGGGCGTACACCCGCACCGATTGTAATTTTGTATAAAGTGTGATACAATTAGTTAAATAAATATAATTTGAGAGGTGCTTGTTTTATGGACAGAAAAGCTTTTGATAGTGACCTTAACAATTTGTTGACGAGAGCTGAAGCTTTGATTCCGAAAGAAAATTTACCAGATTTGCCATATATGGATTTAGCACCCGATGTTCACGATTGGTATGAATTTGAGCATAGGTTATGGGAAATTGGGGAAGAAATAAGACAGTTCCTTTCCGAAAACAAAAACAAGCTGAATAAAAACCAAATTGACCGAATTGTTTCAATCTGCCTTGATAAAAAGGCCAAACGAGGCAGACAAAGTTTTGTTATGTTGTTAGGCAAAAAGATTTACAACAGTTATGCTGACATGATAGTTACAGTTTTGAATGACGATGATGTAGACGGACAGGTTATTGATACTTTATATAAAATGGGTGCAAAAGAGTATGTAGAACAGATTGAACCGTTTCTTACACATAATCGTACTTGGATTAGAAATGAAGCTAAAAGATATGTTCAGAAATATAAGTAATATGTTTTTTTATATGGTTCTAAAATGAGACGTACTGCCAAACGAAAATCCGTTCACGAAAGTGGACGGATTTTTTGTTTGTATTATTCATTTTTCAATATTCATCATTCATTATTCATTTCTCAGGAACGGATTTTCAAATGAATAATGAATATTGAAGTTGCTTCGCTGATGAATAATGAAGAATTGATGGCGGTACACCCGCACCCGATTGTAATCATTGCCTATATGTGATATAATCAGTTCAACAGATAAGAAATTGTAGGGATGTTGTTAAAATGATAGAAGTTAAATTTTACGACCAAATTTCTGATGAACTTTTGAAGTTTGCAGTTGTTATTTCTAAAACAAATGGTAGTTGGGTGTTTTGTAAACATAAGGAAAGAGATACTTACGAAATTCCCGGAGGTCATAGAGAGAATAACGAAACTATTTTAGAAACTGCAAAACGAGAACTTAATGAAGAAACAGGTGCGTTGGATTTTAGCATTTCTCCCATTTGCGTTTATTCGGTTACAGGCAAAAACAAAGTGAATGAAACAGGCGAAGAAACCTATGGTATGTTATTCTTTGCAGATATTAAAACATTTGAGAACGAATTGCATAGTGAAATGGAAAAAGTTTTGATCACAGATACATTAGTGGATAATTGGACATATCCTTTAATTCAACCAAAGCTGATTGAAGAAGCTAAACAAAGAGGGTTTATATAACTCCAAATTTATTGAACTGTAGTTCCAAAATGAAACATACTACCAAAAATCCCATTTGCATTCAGCAAGTGGGATTTTACTCTTCACTCTCTCCCCTCTTCGCTAAAACACATACAGGATTTTCGGGAAGCAAGAAGTAATAGTGAAGAAGTTTTTTGCAAGGCTTTGCCTTGCTATTTTTATTTTTCAGTGCTACAATTATTGCAACGAATCAGAACTCAGGAGGACCCGGTATTATGAAAAAAAGCTTGAACACAAAAATATCCGGAACAATTTGTCTTGTTTTAGGTATAGCTTTTTCAATTGTCGGTTTATATTACTACCATATGCAATATCTCTGCTATGAATATACACCGCTTCAGTTTATTCTCAGCTTTGTTGTTTGCCTTGGCGGAACATTGCTTTCTATACCGCTGGGCAAAAAAGCAGATAAAAAGAAAAAAGCATTAAATGCAGTCCTGACGGCTTTGTTGTTTGCAATTGTCCTTGTCGGACTTATGTTTTTGATAAATGCGGTAATCGGCAACGGTGAGCTTGTGTTGGCTGCAATGGTTATTCCTGTGTATCTCACATTCATTATCACTTCTGTCATGGCTCTGCTTGGTGTTTTCAGAATATTTAACAGCAAAGTCTTGAAAATAATTCTTTCTGTGCTCATATTTGCAGGATTTCTTTTCGGAAGTCATTCGTATATCAAATCGCACATTTATGTTTTACTTTACGATAATTACACTGCTCCTGCACCTGTTATATCAACAATATCAAAAGAAAATGATAACAAAATGGTAGTTGGCGATTTTTATGTAAGCACAAACGGCAACGACAACAACAGCGGTACAAAATATTCACCGTTTTTGACAATTGAAAAAGCGGTTGAAGCTGTAAGAAATACAGATAAATCGGGCAAAAAAGGAATCACGGTCTGCATAGAAGGCGGTGAATACCGTGTGACTTCTCTTGACTTTACAAAAGAAGATTCAGGTACAGAGGAATGTCCCGTAACATACTGTTCTTATAACGGCGAGGTTGTTATCAACGGCGGTATAACACTCGATACCGACGATTTTAAAAATGTAAAAGATTATCCCGAAATTGCAGAAAAGCTTTCTGAGGATGCTCAGAAAAATGTTGTGGTTGTTGACCTGACAAAAGCACCGTATTCGCTCACAAGCGATGATTGGGGTAAGATTTATGCAATAGGCTCTTACCACACAGCAGATAGCTATGACGGCGATTATACAGGCTCTCTTTATTGCGAGCTTTTCGTTGATGACATCAGGCAGACTGTTGCAAGATATCCCGACAATGAATATCTTTATACCGAAGAGGTTGTAAAAACAGGCTTAGGCAAGGAATCTGACGGTTCGCTTACAGAGGTCAAGGATTGGAATAAAATCCGCAATCCTGAACCTGATATTTACAAAGTCAATCCTGAACTTGCAAAGAGGATTTCGGGCTGGGAAAACCTTGACGATGTGTGGATGTTCGGTTATTGGAAATATGATTGGGCAGATGCTTCAACTCCTATAGAAAGTTTTGATAAAGACACCCGTGAGCTTACTCCCAGGTTTGTCAGCCTTTTCGGAACAAAAACAGAGGCACCCTACTATTTTTTCAATGTTCTTGAAGAGCTTACAACACAGGGCGAATGGTATCTTGACAGAGAGAACGGTTTACTCTGCATGTGGGAACCCGAAAACAAGGATACTGCAGAAATTATTCTTTCACTCTCACTCAATCCCGTAATCAATGCTGAGGCTGATTACATCACCTTTGACGGCTTGACCGTTAAAGGAACACGAAGTGACGGCGTAGTTATAACTGGCAATAACAATACTGTTCAGAATTGTCTTATAAAAAATGTTTCAGGTAACGCTCTTGTTATGGACGGCTATAACAATCTTGCATATAACAACGAAATCACCCGTACCGGCAAGGGCGGAATTATCATTTCCGGCGGCGATACAGAAACTCTCACTCCCGGAAACAGCAAGGCTGACAATAATTACATCCACGATTGGTCGGAAATTTATCAGACCT
>JAZRNR010000174.1:0-40723 GCA_045648305.1 Acutalibacteraceae bacterium | reverse complement strand
GGCTACGATCCGACTTAAGGTTTTCTTAAAAGCATTTATATAAAA
Source organism: Acutalibacteraceae bacterium (assembly GCA_045648305.1). Classification (GTDB taxonomy): domain Bacteria; phylum Bacillota; class Clostridia; order Oscillospirales; family Acutalibacteraceae; genus CAG-488. Next base: position 40,678 of record JAZRNR010000174.1, on the reverse strand, counting down.
AAACTCAGAATAAGAATATGGGTTACTGAGGGTGATGCAGCACAGACTGCGATTAAGTACGGCAAGTTTTGCCAGATGATTTATCCGCCGCTGGGATTCATTTGTTCATCATGTCACGTTAAAGATTACGATGTGAATATTTGGGCAGAATATTGCGGAGATAAAACAAAGGGTGAGTTTGAAACGAAAGTTGCACTTATCCCGAGAAGTGTAATCAATGCCGGAATTGCGTTTGTATTCCGACTTGTAGTAAGGCTTGTAAAAGCATTACTTGTATATTTTAAAGCTAAAAAGAAAAACAATAATTTGAAAGGCGGACAAGAACAATGAAAGATCAGTCAGCATCAGGAATTTTAGCAACAGCTATTGACAGAATTAAGGAAATGGTTGATTGCCAGACAATTATCGGTGATACAATCGATGCAGGTGAAGGTATCAGAATTATTCCGATTTCAAAAGTTACATATGGTTTTGCTTCAGGTGGTTCTGATTTCCCGACAAAGACATCAAAGGAACTCTTTGGCGGCGGCGGCGGTGCCGGTGTAACAATCTCTCCCGTGGCTTTCCTTGTTATCAAAGACGGTGACGTAAGCGTTAAGTACGTATCGGAGGGTGCAGAAAATTCTGCAGAAAGAATCATCAGCATGGTTCCCGATGTTGTTAACAAGGTAACTGACGTTGTTACAAAGTTCAAGTCAGACAAGACAACTGATGTTGTTGATTCTGTTTTTGAAGATATCGAATAATTCATGTTAAATAAAACTGCCTTTGCCCGCATATAATTTACGGGCAGGTGGTTGTATGATTAAAAAGTTAATATCATTTTGTGTAATACTTTCGATGTGTGTGCTGAGAGTTTCTGCTTTTAACGCTGGATCTCTTTCGGCTGAGTGTGCTGTTGTTATCAACGTGCAAACGGGTGAGGTTTTGCTTTCAAAAAACGCAGATAAAAGGCATTCAATGGCAAGTACAACGAAAATTATGACTGCTTTACTTGCTGTAGAGTCGGGCAAACTGCAAAGTGAGATTATTGTTTCTGACTATATGCTGAAGGCTGAAGGTACATCAATGGGGCTTGTGGGCGGTGACAGTGTTTCTTTGGATGAGCTAGTTTACGGTATGATGTTGTCTTCTGGAAACGATGCAGCAAATGTTACAGCATTCTTTCTTGGTGACAGTATTGAAAATTTTGCATCAATGATGAATAATCGTGCCACTGAAATAGGGATGAAAAACACTTCTTTTGTAACTCCTTCGGGGCTTGATGCAGATCAACACTATTCTACTGCTTACGATATGGCGCTTTTGGGGGTAACAGCTGTTAAAAACCCGAAGTTTGTTTCGGCGTGTTCGTCTAAAAGTGTTTCTTTGACATTCGGCGATCCACCGTACCAAAGAAAGCTTTATAATCACAATAAATTGCTTAATCTTTATGATGGTGCGTTGGGAATCAAAACAGGATTCACGAAAAAAAGCGGAAGATGTCTGGTCTCGTATGCGAAAAATGGTTCAGCCGAGCTGGTTGCTGTTACGTTGAATGCGCCTGACGATTGGAATGACCACATCAAAATGCTTGATTATAGCTTTTTGAGATTAAAAGAAAGCGTTGTAATACCTGATCTCCCTTCACAAATTTCTATTGTAGGTGGAGTGAAAAATTCGGTCAGTATAAATGTTAAACCATTTATTTACTCTTATTTGGATTCTCAGAATAGTTATTACAGACTGTTTATCGATAAGTTTGTATATGCTCCGATTACCTCCGGGACAGTTGTAGGATATTGTGAGTATTATCTTAACGGTGCCGTCGTAGATACACAACCGATTGTAGTGAATGAAAGTGTACAGAGAATGTAGTTAACAAATTAAAGGAGAAATAAAATGACTGATGATAGAATCAGGCTTCAGAAGTATTTATCGCAGTGCGCGGTAGCTTCTCGCAGAAAATCCGAAGAACTTATTGCTTCGGGAAAGGTTAAGGTTAACGGTAAGGTGGCGGGACTTGGCGATAAGGTTAATCCCAAGCGTGATACGGTTACCGTTAGCGGAAAGAAGATAGTATCTTCTAAAAAGCATTATTATATTATGCTTCATAAGCCGAGAGGATTTATTACTACAATGGAAGATGAGCTCGGAAGGAAATGTGTTGCTGAGCTTGTTAAAGATGTTGGTGCGCGAGTTTATCCCGTCGGAAGACTTGACAGGGACTCTGAAGGTCTGCTTATCATGACAAATGATGGCGAGTTTGCTAATTATCTTACTCATCCGTCAAAGCATGTACCTAAAACATACAGAGTAACCGTCCGTCCTGATGTTACAGAGGATCAGCTTGTTGCTTTCAATGAAGGTATTGAAATTGATGGCAGAAAAACTGCACCGGCTGATGCTCATATTATTGAAAAAAGTGATAACAGAGTTGTACTTGAAGTGATTTTGCATGAAGGCAGAAATCGCCAGATACGCCGTATGTGCGAGGCTCTCGGTCTTGAGGTAGCACGTCTTAAACGTACACATATAGGTTCTCTGAAGCTGGGTATGCTTCCACAGGGAAAGTGGCGTAATCTTACCGAAGATGAGGTTCATCGTCTTAAGGTTTCTTCAGGTATGCGTGTAAATAAATTTTAGGAGCTTGTTTATGCTTAAATTTGTACCGTTGAATTATAATGAGTTGGGTGTACCTTTTTCTGAAGATAATACTCTTGCGGGTTATATTGGTTACGACCTTTCAGATAACAACAGAGAGTGTGGTAAATGCGTGTTCCGACTCAACGGTTATTCAATGGAAATACTGTATGTTGATTCATATGATAACGATCCTGAAACTGTTGAAGGTCTTATAAGAAGTGCACTTAATTATGGCGGAAACCGCAATGTTTATATGGCTGAGTACAAAGCTGACAAAGGCGTTGAAGTTGCGGTTACTTTAGGATTTGAAGATAATAACGGTGTTCTTTCAGGTGATATTCCGACATTGTTACAAGGAAGTTGTTGTAAAGGAAAATAAGAGGTATTAATATGGTAAGAAGTATGACAGGTTATGGTCGTCATCAGGAAACAATTGATTCGATGAACATAACTGTTGAAATTAAAAGTGTTAATCACAGATATTTTGACTTTTCATCAAGGACTCCGAGAATTTACGGTTTTCTTGACGAGAAGCTTAAAAGCTTTGTACAGTCAAAAGTTGCACGTGGTAAGATTGAGTGCTATGTTCAGGTGGACAACCTTGAGGATGACAGCGTAGTTGTTGAAATTAACCACTCTCTTGCTAAAGGTTATGTTGAAGCGTTCAAGTCGCTTTCTGAATCGTATGGTATAGATAATAATCTCAATGCAGGAATTCTTGCACGTTTCAATGATGTATTGCTTATCCGTAAGGAAGAAGCAGATGAAGAGAAAATCTGGAGTGCAGTTAAATCTGTTGCAGAAACTGCAGTAGATAAGTTTATTTCAATGCGTAAGGTTGAGGGTGAAAAGCTTCGCGATGACATCTGTTCACGTGCCGACAATATCCTTGAAAAGGTTGAATATGTTGAATCACGTTCACCTGAAACGGTTAAGGAATATACCCAAAAGCTTCTTACAAGAATGAATGATGTGCTTTCAGGCGTTAATGTTGATGAAGCACGAATTCTTACTGAGGCTGCAATATACGCTGACAAAATTGCTGTAGCGGAAGAAACGGTTCGCCTCAGAAGCCATCTTGAACAGCTTAAAGGATTTTTTGAATCTGAAGAAGCTATCGGCAGAAAAATGGATTTCCTTGTTCAGGAAATTAATCGAGAAGCTAATACAATCGGTTCAAAGGCTTGCGATGTCGAAATTGCACGCTGTGTTCTTGATATTAAGTCCGAAGTTGAGAAGATTCGTGAACAGGTTCAGAATATAGAGTAAGGAGTTTGTTATGAAACTGATTAATATAGGTTTTGGTAATATGGTCAACGCTGAACGTATTATCGCAATAATAAGCCCTGAGTCTGCACCTATTAAGCGAATTGTTCAGGTATGTAAAGAAAACGGAACTCTTATTGATGCTACACACGGCAGACGTACACGTGCGGTTATAATAACTGACTGTGATCAGGTTATTCTTACGTATCTTCAGGCTGAAACTGTTGCCAACAGGCTTGATGAAGAAAAGGATTATGAGGAGGACGATGAAGATGCATAATGATGGTTTGCTTGTTGTTCTCTCGGGTCCTTCGGGCTCAGGTAAAGACACGGTTCTTGCTGAATTGTTTAAGCTTGATATCGGCCTTGTACAGTCTGTTTCAATGACCACAAGAAAACCGAGAGATAACGAAAAAGACGGTGTTGATTACCTCTTTGTTGATGAGGATTGTTTTGTTTCAGCAATTGAAGAGGGAAAAATGCTCGAATACGCTAAGTATGGTAATAATTATTACGGCACACCGAAAGCTCCGGTCGATAATTGGCTTAATGAGAACAAAGTGGTTGTTTTGAAAATTGAAGTGCAGGGAGCAGGTAATATCAGAAAGCTTTATCCTGATGCTGTAAGTATTTTCCTTACACCGCCGAATAAGCAGGTTCTCGAAGAACGTTTGCGTAACAGAGGCAGCGAGGACGAAGAAGATGTCAGACGCAGACTTGATATTGCATGCAGAGAACTTGAAAGAATCTGTGAGTATGATTATGTTGTAGTTAATGATGATCTTATGGATGCCGTAAGAGATGTTAAAACAATAATTTTTGCTGAAAAACTCAAAGTAAGCAGAAGAAATAAAATTTTAAGCGAGGTAAATAAGTAATGTTTGATCAGAACAAAAAATTTAAATTCAATCCGGATCTCAGCTCTGTGCTTTCAAATCACATGAGCCGCTACTCACTTGTAAGAGCTACCGCAAAAAGAGCTCGTGAAATTTCTGAAGAGGCTGAAGAAGACGGAATTATTCTTATTGAGAAGCCTGTAAGTATTGCTATCGATGAAATCATTGACGGTAAATACGAAATTGTTGAACCTGACGAAATCAAAAATTTATAATCTTTAAAATTTTCAGGAGGTAGAATATGTCTGAGTACACAATTGCATCGGTTGCTATTGAAAATTCAACCAATTCGTTTGATATGGCATATGACTACCTCGTTAATGAAAATGATTCAAATTTAAAACCCGGTTGCAGAGTTCTTGTTCCTTTCGGTAAAGCTAATAAATGCCGTCAGGGAATAGTTATGAGCGTCCTGCGCTCTGACAGATCGACAGATAAATTAAAAAGCATAATGCAGGTTATTGATGAAGAGCCGATTCTTTCTGACGAAATGATTAAGCTTATTAAATGGCTTAAAGAGCGAACTTTCTGTACGCTGTTTGATGCTGCAAAAGCGATTCTTCCTGCAGGTATGTGTCACCGTGTTGTGACGACTTATGCCGCAGCAGGTGATGTTGATTTGTCGGGTCTTGATGCTGACACCTTGCAGATTTATGAGTTTATAAAAGCTGCAAACAATTACGTTGACGGTGAAAAAGCTCTTAAAACGCTTGGCTTCGTACCTGATTTATCTGTTCTTGAAAGGATGACTAAGGAAGGTTTCCTTTTCAGAAATTACGATTCTGCACGCAAAGCGGGCGATCTTACTGTTAAGATGGTAAGAATAACTGAAACCGGCTTGAACGCGATTGAATCTACTGATAAAATCACAAAGAAGCAACGTGAAATCCTTGAACTTCTTGCCGATATTGATACAGCGTCAGTTAAAGAAGTCTGTTATTTTACTGGCTTCACACCTGCTGTTGTACATGCTCTGGCTAAAAAAGGGTATGCTGAGATTTTTGATAATGAAGTCTACAGAATTCCCGGCGGTGAAATTCAGGATGTTGTTGATGCTCCGGAAATTATTCTTAATGATGAGCAGAAAAAAGCTTATAACAGTTTACTGAAGCTTTATAACAAGGGTGAAGGCGGAGCTTCACTTTTGTTCGGTGTAACAGGTAGCGGAAAGACACAGGTTTACCTTAAGCTGATTGACTATATGGTTTCTGTGGGTAAACAGGTAATTGTTATGGTTCCTGAAATTGCGCTCACACCGCAGACGATTCAGATTTTCCGTAAAAGGTACGGTGGTAAAACAGCTGTTATTCACAGTGCACTTTCTGCAGGACAGAGAATGGACGAATGGAAGCGTATAAAGAACGGTGAAGTGCAGATTGTTATCGGAACAAGAAGTGCAGCTTTTGCACCTTGTGATAATCTGGGTCTTATTATTGTGGATGAGGAGCAGGAGCATACTTATAAATCAGAAAAGAGTCCGAGATACAGTGCAAAAGAAGTTGCTCTTTTCAGATCTGCATACCATAAAGCTGTAACTGTTTTTGCAAGTGCAACTCCGAGCATTGAAACATACTCCAAAGCTAAAAGCTCCAGATACACAATCAACAAACTTTCAAAGAGATATTCAACTGCTGAACTTCCTGAAGTCAGAATTGTAGATATGTGTATCGATGCTTTAAGTGATTCTTCGTATTTCAGTAAAGAATTGGCTGATTCAATTAATGAAAATCTTAATAACGGGCATCAGACTATACTTTTGATGAATCGCAGAGGATATAATACCTTTGCGTCGTGTAAATCCTGCGGTTATGTTTTTACATGTCCTTCGTGCAGTATCTCTATGACATACCACAGAGCCAACGGACGGCTTATGTGCCATTATTGCGGTCATTCGCAGCCGTTTTCAAGTTTATGTCCGGAATGTAATTCTACAGATGTGCGTTATTCCGGTGTCGGCACTCAAAAAATTGAAGATGAATTAGCTGCTCTTTTTCCGTCGGCACGCATACTTCGTATGGATGCGGACAGTACTATGAGCAGACATGCCCACGAAGAAAAGCTGTCAGCTTTTTCTAAAGGAGAATATGATATTCTTCTTGGCACTCAGATGGTAGCTAAAGGTCTTGATTTTGAAAACGTTACGCTTGTTGGTGTTATTAACGCTGACGGTCAGCTTAACAATGATGATTTTCGGAGTCAGGAACGTACTTTTGATTTGATTACTCAGGTTGTGGGACGTGCAGGCAGAGGTAAATTTAAGGGAACGGCGATCATACAGACGATGAATCCCGAAAACGATGTCATTACCATGGCTGCAAAGCAGGATTATGAAAGTTTTTACAAAACTGAGATGAAGCTCAGAAAATCACTTATATATCCTCCTTTTTGTGATATAGCATTGGTAGGTTTTCTGGGTATGAAAGAAGAAAAGGTTCATGCAACGGCATCGAAATTTTTCTTAAAGGTAACCGAAAAAATTCGTAAAGAATATAAGGAAGAAAAGGTTATTATTCTTGGTCCTATGCCCGCAAGGGTTTCTAAAGTAAGCAATAAATACCGGTATCGTTTGATAATTAAATGCAAAAATTCAAAGAATTTCAGAAAAATGATGTCTGAGGTTTTAACTGAAATTTTGGCAGAGGTTTCTAACCACGTGTCGGTTTATATAGATATCAATCCTGAAAATATTATTTGATATACGAAAGGGAAATAAAATGGCAATTAGGAATATTGTAAAATTAGGTGATCCTATTTTATCAAAAAAAAGCAGACCTGTTGAAAGTTTTGATGAAAAGCTTTTTACAATCTTAGATGATATGAAGGATACTCTTTATAAAGCTGAGGGTGCAGGTCTTGCTGCCGTTCAGGTCGGTATTTTACGTTGCATCGTAGTAATGGATTGCGGTGACGGATACCTTGAACTTGTTAATCCTGAAATTGTTGAACGTTCTGAAGAAGTTCAGCATGAAACTGAAGGATGTCTTTCTTTACCCGGGAAATTCGGTGTTACAGAAAGACCAAAGTCAGTAATAGTCAAAGCACAGAATCGTGAAGGTAAATGGTGCTTGTACAAAGGTGAAGATCTTAAGGCACGTTGTTTCTGTCATGAAATTGACCATCTTGACGGTATTCTTTACACAAGTCACGTTATAGGTGAGCTTGAGAGTAATTAACGGAGGATCACTATGGATATAGTTTTTATGGGCACTCCTGAATTTGCGGTTCCTTGTCTTGAACGCTTAATTAGTGACGGTCATAATGTTAAGGGTGTTTTTACTCAGCCTGATAAGCCGAAGGGCAGGGGACATAAGATGCAGTTTCCGCCTGTTAAAGAGTGTGCTGTTGACGCCGGTATACCTGTTTATCAGCCGTTAAAAATGAAAGACGGTGAGGCAATTTCTATTCTGGAAAATCTTAACCCTGAATTGATTATTGTTGTTGCATACGGCAAAATCCTTCCAAAGGAAATTCTCGATTATCCGAAATATGGCTGTATTAATATGCATGCTTCAATTCTTCCTCGATACAGAGGGGCAGCGCCTATTCAGTGGAGTGTACTCAATGGTGAAAAAATCAGTGGCGTTACTGCAATGCAGATGGATGTTGGCCTTGATACAGGCGATATGCTTCTTACAAAAACTGTTGAAATCGATGAAAATGAAACTGCAGGTGAATTGCACGATAAACTTTCTGTACTCGGTGCGGATGTTATGTCTGAAACTATTGATTTGTTATTAAAAGGTGAGTTGAAACCTGAAAAGCAGAACGATTCGGATTCGAATTATGCACCTATGCTTTCCAAAGATTTGTGTCCTATCGATTGGAATGAGAGTGCACAGAAAGTACACAATAAAGTAAGAGGTCTTTCTCCCTGGCCTGTAGCTACTGCAAAATTAGGTGAGAAAACTATTAAAATTCATAAAACTGCTGTATCCGGTAGATGCAATGCTACACCCGGAGAGGTAGTTGTTTCTGATAAAAAGCTTGTTGTTGCTTGCGGTGAATCAACGTCTGTTGAAATTATCGTTTTGCAGACTGAGGGTAAAAAAGCAATGAATGCTTCAGATTTTCTCAGAGGAAATCCGATTGAGAAGGGAATAATTCTGAAATAAGGTGATTTAATGTTTTTTGGAAATTATTTTTCGTATCTTCTTTTTGCCGCACCTGTTCTTATTCTTTCGCTTTTAGCTCAGGCTAAGGTTAACGGTGCGTATAAAAAATACTCAAAAATACCGAACTCACGCAGAATTACGGGTGCTATGGCGGCACAGATGATTCTTAATCATTACGGTATTACTGATGTGAGAATTGAAGCTTGTGCAGGTAAGCTTTCTGACCACTATTCACCTAATGAGAAGGTCATCAGATTATCACAGAATGTATATAGCGGTGCTTCAATTGCTGCGGTTGGTATAGCTTGCCATGAAGCTGGTCACGCTGCACAGCACGCTGAAAATTATCTTCCGAATAAAATACGTACAGCTCTTGTTCCTGTTACCAATTTCGGTTCTCGTTTTGGACTTCTGATTGCTTTTCTCGGCTATTTCCTTGCATACGGTTCGTTCAATTCTGATTTTGGTTTTTACTGTATAATTGCAGGTCTTGCACTTTACGGATTTGTAGCTGTTTTTCAGCTTGTTACTTTACCTGTTGAATTTAATGCAAGTAAACGTGCTTTACGGGTAATTGAGGAAACAGGTATGCTTACAGGTGAAGAACATAACGGTGCCAAGAGTGTTCTTACAGCGGCAGCTATGACATATGTTGCGGCACTTGCAACGGCAGTTGTTAATCTTTTATATTACGCTATGCGTTTACTTGGTAACAACAGACGCAGATAAGGATTTTTATGAAAACAGCAAGACAGACGGCGTTTGAAATTTTAAACAGAATACAAAAAGATAACTCATATTCAAACCTTGTGCTTGATTCTTTTCTTGATAAATCAGAATTGCCGCAAGTCGAAAAGTCTTTTGCTTCTGCCTTAGTTTACGGAGTGATAGAAAGACTTATAACTCTTGATTATGAACTGTCACATTACCTTAAACAGCCTTTGAAAAAACTGAAACCGCAGGTTCTGACGATTCTTCGTATGGGTGCTTATCAGATTTTGTTTATGGATAAAGTTCCGGTGTCAGCTGCAATTAATGAAAGTGTAAAGCTTACAAAGAATAATAATGCTTCGTTCGCTTCGGGACTTGTAAATGCTGTTTTAAGAAAAATCAGTTCTAACGGTATTACTGAAACTGACGATATCTCCGTTAAATATTCAGCACCGAAGTGGCTTTGTGATTTATGGATTAAAGATTATGGTGCTGAAACTGCTGTAAAACTTCTTGAAGCTACATTCGGGTCAGTCGAAACTACTGTTAAAGTTAATACTTTAAAAACTGACACAAAAAAACTTAAAGATATTCTTGCAAACGAAGGTTTTGAAGCTGTTGATTCTGATCTTGTTGAAAGCTCTTTAGTTGTTCGCGGAAGCGGAGCGTTACATAAAACCAAAGCTTATCAGGACGGTTTGTTCCATGTTCAGGATCTTGCCTCCCAGTTATGTTGCAGTGCACTCGCTGTCAAAGAAGATGATATCGTTTTTGATATCTGTGCTGCACCGGGAGGAAAAAGCTTTACTCTTGCACAAAATATGAATAACAGCGGAAAGATTTATTCAATGGATCTGTATCCGCATAGAATTAACCTTATTAAAAATGGTGCGGAAAGGTTAGGCATATCTAATATTGAAGCGACCGTGAATGACGGAGAGAGGTTCAATGGACAGCTACCGAAAGCTGATAAAATACTTTGTGATGTGCCCTGTGCAGGTCTTGGTGTAATACGGAAAAAGCCTGAAATAAGGTACAAGAACCTTGCAGAAGTTGACAATTTACCCGAATTGCAGTATTCTATTCTTTGTGTTTCTGCTGAATATCTTAAAAAGGGTGGTACGTTGATCTACTCAACATGTTCTTTGAATAAGGCGGAAAATGAATTTGTTATAGAAAAATTTTTATCAGAGCACAGTGGTTTTGAAGCGTTTACTGTGTTGCCTGAACTTAAAAGACACGCAGAAAAAACTGACTACATTTCTTTGATGCCGCATTTGCACGGCTGTGACGGTTTTTTTATTGCAGGTCTCAGAAGAATTTAAGGATGTGTAAATTTGCCTGATCTTGACATAAAATCAATGAGTTTATCTGAAATTGAAAATGTGGTTGCTTTGTTGAATGAACCTAAGTTTAGAGCAAAGCAGATATTTGAATGGTTTCAGGTTTATGGTGCAATGAGCTATGACGAAATGACAAATTTGCCTAAAGCCTTGCGAAATATACTTAATGAAAAATACCCTGTCAGGAGTTGCGAGATTGAATTAAAACAGGTTTCAAAAATCGACTCTACAGTTAAATATCTTTTCAAACTTTTCGACGGTAATTTCATTGAATCTGTTTTGATGAAATATAAATACGGATACACCTTGTGTGTGTCTTCTCAGGTTGGTTGCAGAATGGGATGTACTTTCTGCGCATCAACAAAAAGCGGTTGTGTAAGAAGTCTTACGCCCTCTGAAATACTCGGTCAGATTCATGCGGCACAGCGTGATATGAACATCCGTGTTTCACATGTTGTTATGATGGGTATGGGTGAGCCGCTTGATAATTATGATAATACAATCCGCTTTCTGAAGTTGGCAAGTGACGAAAAGGGTCTTAATCTTTCTATGAGAAACATATCTCTTTCAACTTGTGGTATTGTTCCTAAAATTTATGATTTACTTGAAGAAAAACTTCAGCTTACATTATCTATTTCACTGCATGCACCGAATGACATAATGCGTTCAGCGGTAATGCCTGTCAACAGAAAATATCCTGTTAAAGAGTTGATAAAGGCATGTAGGGATTATACTGACTCAACTTCAAGACGTATATCGTTTGAGTATGCGATGATAAGGGATGTTAACGATTCGGACGAGTGTGCTTATGAGCTTGCATCTTTGCTTAAGGGAATGCTGTGTCACGTCAATCTTATCCCTGCAAATGAAATTAATGAAAGTGAACATAAACGCAGTACAAACGACCGTTTACAGCGTTTTATGAATATATTGAATTCAAAAGGTGTCAATACAACTATACGAAGAAGTCTCGGTTCGGATATTGATGCTTCGTGCGGACAGCTTCGCAGTAAGCATGTTCGTGAGAAAAAAGAAAAGGAGGGAGAACAGTGAAGATTTCTGCCAAATCTGATGTAGGTGCAGTAAGACAGAGTAATCAGGATTTTTGTCTTTCAGGTGAATTTCCTGACGGAGTAACTTGGGCACTCGTATGTGATGGAATGGGTGGAGCAAACGGTGGTAATATTGCAAGCGAGTCAGCTGCTAAAACTATTGCTGATAAACTTAATTTTGGTTACCATCAGGCCATGAACGACAATTCAATCAAACACCTTATCGTTTCTGCAATTGAAGCAGCAAATGCAACTGTTTTCTCAAAATCAAGAAACGATGCTTCCTTAAAGGGAATGGGTACAACTGTAGTTCTGGCGATAATTAAAAACGATACTTTATATATTGCTCACGTTGGTGATTCAAGAATTTACATAGTTACCGGTGAAAGTATTACCCAACTTACAAATGACCATTCGGTTGTTCAGCTTATGATTGACAGAGGTGAACTTTCTGCCGATGAAGCAAAGGATCATCCGCAGAAAAATGTTATTACCCGTGCTCTGGGTGTTGATGATGAGATTCGTATCGATTATAGTCAGGAGATTTATAATGAAGGAGACATTGTTCTTCTTTGCAGTGACGGACTTACGAACTTTGTTGATGATTTTAAAATAAAGGAAATATGTAATACCTATGACAGTTATTCGCTGGCGGATAAGCTTGTTGATGAAGCTAATCGTAACGGCGGTGGAGACAATGTAACTGTTGTGACTGTTACCGACAGATAATCGGGGAGGTAGAAATATGCAGAATTATGTTGGAAAAAGACTTGACGGACGTTATGAAATCCGCGAAATCATCGGTGTCGGCGGAATGGCTGTTGTGTACAAAGCCTACGATAATATCGATGACAGAATAGTTGCTGTTAAGATCCTTAAGGAAGAATTCCTTGCTAATGAAGAATTCCGCAGAAGATTTAAAAATGAATCAAAAGCTATCGCGGTTCTTTCTCATATGAACATTGTCAAGGTTTTTGATGTCAGCTACGGTGACCGTCTTCAGTACATAGTAATGGAATATGTTGAGGGAATTACTCTTAAAGAGTACATTCAGCAGCAGGGTGTTGTTAATCACCGTGAGGCAGTATTCTTCGTTATGCAGGTTCTCAGAGCGTTACAGCACGCACATGATAAGGGGATTGTGCACAGAGACATTAAACCTCAAAACATTCTTTTGCTTGAAAACGGTGTTATCAAGGTTACAGATTTTGGTATTGCGAGGTTTTTTGCAAGTGAAACACGCACAATGACAGATTCCGCAATCGGTTCAGTTCACTACATCAGTCCTGAACAGGCACGTGGCGATGTTACAAATGATAAAGCTGACATTTATTCTGTTGGTGTAATGCTTTATGAAATGCTTACAGGTAAGTTGCCTTTTGAATCAGACAACACCGTATCGGTTGCTATTATGCAATTACAGAAAGACCCTGTTATGCCACGTGAAATCAATCCTCAGATTCCGATTGGCGTTGAGCAGATTATCATAAAAGCTATGCAGAAAAATCCGTATGATCGTTATCAGTCTGCAGCTGAAATGCTTCTTGATCTTGAAGAATTCAGAAGAAATCCCTCAATTCAGTTTGATTACAGTTATTCGAATAACGAGCCTACAAAATATATTCCTAATGTTACAGGAAATGTAACTGCCTATGATGTTAATAACAACGATGATGAAGACGAAGAACCTGAAACAAAGAACAGGACAATTCCTATTCTTATCGGTGTTATTGCAGCTTTGGTTATTCTTCTTGTTGCAGGTATATCTTTAATGCTCGGATTGGGTGATAAATCAGTTAAGGTTCCTGATTTTGTCGGAAAAGAGTATTCAGAAGAGGTTTTTGAAAAAGAATATTCTGATTTTGTGTTTACTGTAACGGAAAAACTTGATACTGCTGTAACTCCTAATACGATTCTTGAGCAGACACCTGCTAAAGGTGAAAAAATCAATCCGGAGAAGACTGTGATTGAATTGGTTATAGCGACGGGCAAGGAAATGGTAACAATTCCTTCTGAACTTAAAGGTAAGGATTATGTTACTGTCAGAAATACTTTGTCTGATCTTAAACTTAACGTTATAGACAAAGAGGTTCCGTATACTTCCGAGTATGAATCTTCGGGAGTTGAACCCGGAACTGTTATTGATATTACTCCCGGTTCCGGCGATAAAGTTTATGTCAATTCAACCGTAACTGTAACATACCTTTCTTATAATGCAAACAACGTTGAACTTGTTCCTATGCCTGATGTAACTGGTCTTACTAAGGATGGTGCAACACAGCTTCTCAGATCTAGTGGGTTTGTTGTATCGATTCAGTATGATTATGATGATACAATCAAGAAAGACTACGTAATTAAAGGTTCTGTTCCTAAGGATACTAAAATTCCTAAAGGATCTGAAGTTACTCTTACTGTCAGTCTCGGTGTGAAGGTTGTTCAGAATGTTACAATAAATGTATCTTTACCAGACACAGGTTCTTTGGGATCTGTTACAGTAAGTCTTGATACGATTATGGTTTCTTCAGAAACGGTTACTCTTGACGGCTCTTCGTACAGTGTTGAGGTTGAAGGTTACAAACCGGATTCAAATCTTAAATTGTTTATTAACGGTAAGGTTTATTATACATGTGACATTGATTTTGTGTCTGTACCCGGAGAAATCAAAAACATTGCACGGTACAATTACGAAGAAGACACAACAACCGAAACAACAACTGAAGAAGTTCTGGTTGTAATGCCTGATGTTTTGGGTGATACACCTGAGGTTGCTCGCCAGAAGATTGTTGCGGCAGGTTTTAATGAAGAGCTGATATATATTAATCCGGCTACGACCGGCTCTGTAGTTGTTAAACAGTATCCGCCCGCAGGATTACAATATTCTGCGAATGCAAGAATTAATATCAGTCTTGATCTTGGTGAGTTAAATTGAAATTAAACGGAACTATTGTAAAAGGTATTGGCGGCTTCTATTATGTAGAGGCCGCCGGTGAAATATATGAATGCAAGGCAAGAGGTGTTTTCAGAAAAGAGCGAATTGTTCCTCTTGTCGGCGATAGCGTGGAAATTACCGTTGATGACCACGGAAAGAATTCAATCGATGTGATCAACGAGCGCAGAAATTTTTTCAACAGACCCCCGATTGCTAATGTAGATAATCTTGTTATTGTATCTTCAACTTGTGATCCGAAGCCTAATCTGTTGATAATAGACAGACTTACAGCTATTGCTTATCATAAAAGCGTCAGACCGATTGTAGTCTTTACTAAAGAAGATTTGTGCAGTGCGTCTGAATACTGTGATAGGTATAAAAAAAGCGGAATTGATACTTTTGTTGTGTCAAATGCAACAAATCAGGGTGTTGATGAAGTTGTTAAGTTTTTAGATGGTTCAATAAGTGTTTTTACAGGCAATTCGGGCGTAGGAAAATCTTCTTTACTCAACAGCATCGAGCCTCGATTCTCCTTAGAAACAGCTGAAATCAGTAAAAAACTCGGCAGAGGCCGTCACACCACACGTCACGTTGAGCTTTTTAAGGTAGGAAACGGATATATTGCGGATACACCTGGTTTCTCTTCGCTTGATTTTGAAACAAACGATGTTATCAGAAAAGATGAACTTGCAGAATGTTTCCCGGAATTTTCAGATTATCTTGGTTTATGTAAATTTACCTCTTGTTCGCATATTAACGACAAGGGATGTAAAATTGTTGAAGCTGTTAATGATGGTGAAATTTGCCGATCAAGACACGAAAGTTATGTAGCGTTATATAATGAAGTTAAGGATTTAAAGGATTGGCAACTGTAACAAAATTTTAACACCGCCATAGTATGTTAGTAAAAGCTATGGTGGTGTTTTTATGCGGAGAAACAGGTGCTGTCAGAACAGAATCGGGTTGTATTTTACTGCTTTCGGCCTGGGGATGCTTATATCATTAATGTGTCCGAAAACTTTTACAGTAGCGATTCTATCGGTAGTTATTATAATTCTCGGAATCATCGTAGCAAAATAAATGGGGGGATAGCTATGAAGGTTGTAATGTTTGAATCGCCTAAATTTTTAAAAGGAATTCTTCGCTTGATTTTCAAAATAAAAAAACAGGATGATGTTACATAAAAAACCGCTTCGGCGGTTTTTTTCCATTCTCTTTTCCTTGCAATATGTGTTGGTTTGTGATACAATTAATTTTGTATAGAAAGTGGGTTTTTGTATGTATAATGAAAAATTGAAATTTAATTCTGACGGTAAGTTTGTGATACTTCAAGTCAGTGATGCGCAGGATATGCACATACCCAGAAGAGGTATGTTTAAAATGCTTGATAAGTTTTACGATAAAATTAATCCTGACTTAATTGTTCTGACTGGTGATAATATTCTCGGTAATCATATCAATGATGCACCAATAGGCAACAGACAAAATGTAAAAACAAAAAAAGGAACCCTGAAGAGGATGAAGAAGGCTCTAGGATATCTTCTTAAGCCCATTGAGAAAAGAAAGATTCCGTTTGCGTTTGTATACGGAAACCACGATGACCGGAATTGTATCACTAAAAAAGAACAGGCTGAAATTTACGGAGCGTATGATTATTGTGTTCCGTACAATCTTGAAAACGATAAACTTGACTGTGATACATATAATGTACCTATTTACTCGTCTTCTTCGGACAAGCTTGCATATAATATCTGGATGATCGATTCTGCTGGTGCTGACGATAACGGAGATAACTGTTTTGAATATGTAAAACCTGAAGCTATAGAATGGTATGAAAATAAAAGCAAAGAGCTTGAAAACGAAAACGGTTCTCCTGTAATGTCTCTTATGTTTCAGCATATTCCGATTCCACAGACAAAAGAGCTTTTTACTGATTGTGATGAAAACGACAAGCTTGCAGTAAAGGGTAGGGACGGAAAGTTTTATAAACTTGATGAAAATAAAGCTTCCGGTTTTGCTTTCGAATATGCTGAAACAACTTCAGAGGATTTCGGACAGCTTGACGCAATCCGAAGACGTGGTGACGTTTGTGCACTTGTTTTCGGTCACGACCACATCAACTGCTTTACGGCTGAAATTGACGGTGTAAATATTGTTCAGACTCCCGGGGCTTCGTTCAGAAGCTATGGTAATATGGTCTCACGCGGTGTTCGCGTTTTTGAACTTGATGAAAACGACACATCTACGTTCAAAACATACACAATCAGCTATTTTGATCTTTACGGCAAAAAATTCTCGTCGATTATGAGATACATCATGAATGCGGATGAATACGAAAAGATAAAAGCTATTCTGGTTGCACTTTCAGCTGTGATCGGCATCAGCTTCGTTACGTATATTTGTTCGGTATTTCATCTTTTTACAAGGTTTTTATATTAAGTAGGAGAATAACATGGATAAAATATCTGCGTTTATTTTAAAAAAGCCAAAGCTGGTTATAATCGTGTCGTTGATACTTCTTGTACCCAGCTTAATCGGTTATATATTTACTGATGTTAACTATGACCTTCTTTCTTATCTTCCTGACAATCTTGATTCGGTTAAGGGTCAGCAGGTTTTGAGCGAAACTTATCATGTTGATTCAACAACGATGGTCATTGTTGAAAATATGCAATCTAAGAAGGTTGTCGAGTTAAAGGAGAAAATATCTGAGGTTGAAAATGTTGCTTCAGTTTTGTGGTATGATGATTTGATTGATACCAGCATACCTTTTGATATTCTGCCTGATGAAGTCAGAAATGTTTTTTACAGTCAGAACGGAAATTATACAATGATGTTTGTGCAATTCGATCCTGATTGCACATCCCAGGATGTTATTAAGGCTGTGTCACAAATAAAGAAAGTGACTCAGAGGCAATGTTTACTCAGCGGACTTACTCCGATTAATGCCGATATCAGAGAAATAACAAACAAAGAATTACCGATTTATATTGCTTTGGCAATTATTTTTGTTCTTCTTGTAATGCTTGTAACGATGGAGTCATATATTCTTCCATTCGTTATGATGTTTGTACTCGGAATTACAGTGCTGCTTAATATGGGTACCAACTGGATAATAGGTGGAGTTTCTTATATTACACAATGTGTCGGTGTTATCCTCCAGCTTGCGGTTACAATGGACTATTCTATCTTTGTTATCAACAGATTCGAGGAAGAAAAACTTAAATCTGCCACAAAAGAAGAAGCGATGGCTAAAACGCTGAAGGCTTCAGTCACATCTTTGGTTGGTAGTTCGACTACTACTGTGTTTGGTTTTATCGCTTTGTGCTTTATGCAACTTTCGCTCGGATTTAACATCGGCATAGTTATGGCTAAAGGTGTTATTGTAGGTGTTATATCCGCTGTAACGATTTTGCCGGCGTATCTTCTTGTATTTGATGAAAAAATCAATGCGAAAAAACATAAGGTTTTCTCTCCCGATTTTTCAAAAATAATTGATTTTTCAATCAAAAACCGCAAAACATTTGTAATTATTTTTGCTGTGTTGTTAATTCCTGCAATTATCCTTTCAGCTAATGTCAAAAAATATTACAATATTACTTCAACATTACCCGAAGATCTTGATTCGGTGGTTGCTCTTGATACTTTGAAAGATGAATTCAATATGAAGACAACTCATTTTATTGTTGTAAATGATTCTATTTCTGCGGAAAAGCTTATTGAAATGGAGAATCGAATCAATGCACTCGACGGAATTACTTCAATGCTGGCATATAACCAGTTTGTGGGTTTGTCTATCCCGGATTCAATAGTTCCGGACGGCATTACTGATATTATCAAACAGGGTGGATACCAGGTGATGCTTGTAAATTCTGAATTCGAGGCTGCAACTGAACCTTCAAACGATCAGGTTGCTAAAATGTACTCTATTCTTAAGGAATATGATCCGGACGGATTTATTACCGGCGAAGGCGCTATGTACAGTGATTTGGTAGACGTTACTGTTTCAGACTTTACCGTAACCAGC
This sequence comes from Acutalibacteraceae bacterium, assembly GCA_045648305.1. Classification (GTDB taxonomy): domain Bacteria; phylum Bacillota; class Clostridia; order Oscillospirales; family Acutalibacteraceae; genus CAG-488. The sequence goes on along the minus strand of JAZRNR010000174.1, from coordinate 21,717 downwards.
ATTATTTCTATTCTTGCAATCTTTATAATTATTGCAATTTTGTTTAAGTCATATTCTATCCCGGTGATTCTTATTCTTTCTATTGAGTTTGCGATATTAATTAATGAATCGATTTCAACTATTTTCGGGACACCGATTTCATTCTTTGCCCCAACAGTAATTTCTTGTGTTCAGTTGGGTGCTACGGTTGACTATGCGATCCTTCTTACTTCCAGATTCAAAGAAGAAATAAGAAGCGGCCGAAACAAGTTTGAAGCAGTAAGAACAGCAGCTATTGAAGCTATGCATTCTGTGTTTCAGAGTGCCGTTGTGTTCTTTGTTGTAACGATTGGCGTTTATCTTGTTTCAAGTATTTCAATCGTTAAAGAGTTATGTGCACTTCTTGCTCGTGGCTCCATTATCAGTGCCCTTATTATTATTTTTGTACTTACACCGTTGTTGATATTCTTTGAAAAAACTATTGCGAAAACGTCCAGAGAATGGTCGTCTCAGAACATTATTGATATTGGTCAGTCTTCAGTAATGGTAGAAACGGTACAAAACTCGGGGGTTATGAATGGCTCTTTAACTCAGTCTAATGAATGTGAGGAAACCATAAATGAAGAAGTTTAACAGAATTTCAGCACTTTTTCTTGTGATAGCGATATTGTTTCTTTGTTCTTGTTCTAAAGTCGGACAAGATAGTGAAGAAACCCCGGAACCCTCAACGGAACAAGTGATATATAATACACCGGCCGGAATGGTTACTAAAAATGAAACCGTGTATGTAAATCTTGATAATTCAGGTAAAGTTACACAAACAATCGTAAGTGACTGGCTACATACTACAAAGGGCCAGGTTTATGTCGATGATGTTACCAATCTTTCACAGATTGAAAATATTAAAGATGATTCTGTTCCTAAAGTCAACGGCAGAAATCTTCGTTGGTATATGGATAGTACTGATCTTTATTATCAAGGCAAAACAAACGCTCCGCTTCCTTTGCAGTTTAAAATTACTTATGTATTAAACGGTATGCCGATTTCTGCTACAGATCTTGTCGGAAAAAGTGGCCATGTGCAGATTACAATAAAAATGATAAACACTAAAAACGAAGTTGTAAAGGTAAACGGTAAGGATACGGTTATGTACACACCGCTGGTTGTTGTCGGCGGTACAGCACTTAATGAGTCTAAGTTCCAGAATATCAGTGTTTCAAACGGTAAAACCATAAGTAATGGTAACAATCAGTTTACTGTTATGGTTGGTTTCCCCGGTATAAATGAAAGTCTGGGTCTTACCGATATCACTCAGAATACGAATACTGAAATACAGTATTCTTTTAATGATACATTTGTTCTTTCAGCTGATGTTACTGAATTTGAAATCGGGAACTTTATGTTTGCTGCATTACCGATTGCATCTCTTGATCTTGGATTGAACTCAATTTCGACATCAATGGACGATGTAAGAAAAAATCTTTCGAAACTCAACAATGTTCAGAAAGCTTTACAGGATATAGATGCAGACAGACTTTTGTCAACTCTTACTTCGAATCCGAATAAAATTTCTGAGCTGAGTGACCTTGTCGGACGTGCAGCGAAGCTTTATGCTGAAAACAAAGCCCTCATTGATTTTCTCAATAATTTTGCCACACCTCAGAATATGCAGACCATTCAGGTTCTTACTGACTATATTTCAAATGCGGATTTAGAAGGTATTGAGGAAACGCTGGCGGTTCTTAACAGTATATTCGGTGATGAAGCAAGTGCAGCAAAAATCCAGGAAGGTCTTGATTTGTTAAAACGGATGTCAGATGAGCTTAATGATCCTGAGGTACAGAAAGCAATTGATAATCTTCCTCAGACTGTTGCAACGCTCAATGAACTACAAAAGGCGATCGATGATAACAGGGATGTAATCGATGCACTTCAGGTGCTTGCTGACAGTAATGCTCTTGCATCTATAGATTCGGCGGTTTCAAGTCTTGAAGGATCTTTTGCTATCGGAAGTATTTCTCAGTTTGCTACAATTACAGGTGACGCTGATGAAATTACTGCTAAGATGACAGCTTGGATTGAACTAGGCAAACGCTATACCATATTCACAACAAAAGCAAGAAATATGGATTCATCTGTTATGTTTATCTATAAGGTAGATGGACTTAAGTCTTCAATAGCAAATAACACTGAAAAAAATGGTGAACCTGAAGTTGAGTCAAGTTCAGGCTTGGGTTCATTGTTTAAGAAATTTTTTGGTGATTAAGTAGGGATTGTATGAAGATAAAAGTATCTGTAATTGTTCCTGTTTATAATGGTGAAATGTTCTTAGAAAGAGCTATTGAATCTGTAATAAGTCAGAAAGACTTTGCTGAAAACGAGTTAATTCTGATTGATGACGGCTCAACCGATAGCTCACCGCAAATCTGCGACAAATATGTCGGCTTATATAATAATATCAAGGTTATTCATCAAAAAAACAGCGGAGTTTCAGTTGCACGCAACAACGGTATAGATGCTGCGGTCGGCGATTGGATATTTTTTCTCGATAGTGACGATTATTTACTTGAAGATGCTTTTGATAAGGTGTTTTCTCACGGTGAAGCAGATATTATGTGTGCCCGACATAATACTAATTCGCAAGAACGAAGTGATTATATTGAATTTTTTGAGCCGGGTAAGTATGACATTACGAGCATCAAGGATGATTTTATTCAGATGCTTTCGTCTTCTAACCAATTCTTTTTTACTTGTTGGGCCAAAATGTTTAAACGATCTTTGATTATTGAAAACAGCATTCGTTTCCCTGTTGGTCGTGCTTATGCTGAAGATATGGTTTTTGTTTATACATATCTCCGGTACTGTAAATCGGTTTCTTTTGTTAAAGATGAAGTTTATTTTTATTTTATCAATGAGAATAATGCTACTTCTGTTGTTTTTAAGTCATTTGATGTACAAAGCTTTATTTTTAACTGGCAATCTGATTATTTTAAAAGAATTGATTGTGATTATAAAAGAATAAACGAAAAACTCGTATCGACTTTTTTGTATCATAGTTTTTTGTCACTTAAAACAGCCGGAACTTATATGAAACTTTTTCCTTCGGTTAAGTATATAAGCGAAGTTCTTAATGATGTGCAATTTTATTCTTTGTATACGTCCAGTAATGAATTTAAAAAATTCAAAGTTAAATCTGATGAATTACTTAATAAGTACATCAGAAAAAAGAGACCGTTCATGATTTGTATTCTTTATAAGCTTATTTCTATTAAATCAAAGTTGTTGGGATAGTTGGGAGGTGCTCCATGGTTAAATTACCTAACTATATATGGTTTTTAGGAAATATTCCGTTCAGAGGTGACGGAAATATTTATTCAGGTTCGATTGGTTGTGATCCTTTTTTAGGAAACATTGAAAATAAAACGTTCAGATACCGTGTATGGCTGAGCAAAAACGATGACGGACTTATACTTAATGCTGCTCATTATAACGGTGAGTATGCTTATGATTCAACGGATAAGTCTGTGATTAGTGAGAAAGTTTTTGAGGCTTCCCCGAAGGGAATAGAAGAAGCACAGAATTGGCTTCAGGAAGCTGAAGATAATGCAATTAAATCTTTTTGATTACAGGAGTTGATAACATGATTGAATTAAAAACAAGATGGACAGACAGTGTTAATCCTGATTGTCCTTTACCTGAATATCCGAGACCTCAGTTGGTAAGAAAAGACTGGCAGAACCTTAACGGCAAATTTGAATATGCAATTACGGGAATGAGCGAGAAAATTCCTGAAAAATTTGACGGAGAAATAATCGTGCCTTTTGCACCGGAATGCTATCTTTCAGGTGTTGGCAGAACTGTTACTGAAAACGATTATTTGTGGTACAGAAAAAAATTCGTTCTTGACAGTTGTTTCAACGGAAAAAATGTTATTCTTAATTTCGGAGCAGTTGACTGGAAGTGTGTAGTTTATGTCAACGGTAAAGTTGTTACTGAGCATCAGGGCGGTTATGTTCCTTTTTCTGTTGATATTACAGATGTCGTAACTGACGGTGAAAATGAATTGGTTTTGCGTGTTTACGATCCTACAGATGCTTATTGGCAGGACAGAGGTAAGCAGGTTCGTGAAAGCAAAGGTTTCTGGTATACAGCAACGAGCGGTATCTGGCAGACAGTGTGGCTTGAACCGGTAAGTGATGTCTTTGTTAAGAAAATTAAGATTACCCCCGATATTGATAATTCATCTGTAAAGATTTCAACCGATTATGACGGAGAAGCGACACTTAAAGCTATTGTCAAGGACGGCGATACAATTATCTTTGCGGGCGAGATTGATAGAAAGGATGCTGTAATTAATATCAAAGAGCAGAAGCTTTGGAGTCCGGAAAATCCGTTCCTTTATGACATTGCGCTGGCTCTTTGTGATGAGAATGGTAATATACTTGATGCTGTTACAAGCTATTTCGGCATGAGAAAGTTCAGCGTTGGTTACGATGACAAGCGTATACCGCGTCTTTGCCTCAATAATAAGCCCTATTTCCAGAACGGTCTTCTTGACCAGGGTTATTGGAGTGACGGCGGACTTACCGCACCTTGTGATGAAGCAATGATTTATGATATTCAGAAGATGAAAGAGCTTGGTTTTAATATGTTGAGAAAGCATATTAAGATTGAACCGCACAGATGGTATTATCATTGTGACAGGCTCGGTATGATCGTATGGCAGGATATGGTTTGCGGTGCCGAAAAGATTGATAATTTCGTCGTAGGTTTCTTGCCCAATATCGGTATAAGAAAGGCTAAGGACTCAAATTATAATTTGTTCAGAGTTGCACCTGAAGAGTGCCGTATCGAGCATGAAAAGGTTATGTATGAAACTATAGATAATTTATATAACTTCACTTCTATCGGCTGTTGGGTACCTTTCAACGAAGCTTGGGGACAGTTTGACGCAAAAAGAATAGGAACAGAAGTAAAGGCTTATGATCCTTCAAGAGTTGTTGACCATGCAAGCGGATGGCACGATCAGGGAGGTCCTGAAATTAACAGTATGCACCGTTATATTCTTCCGGTAACAATGCGCAAAAACGACGGAAGACCGTTTGCTCTTACTGAGTTCGGCGGATACAGCAGAAAGATAGAAAACCATATGTGGAATGATAAAAAGAGCTTTGGTTATATAATGTTCAAGGACAAAGCGTCTTTAACAAAGGCATATAAAAATCTTTTTGAAAAGCAGATCATTCCGAAAATTTCAAAGGGTCTTTCAGCAACTGTATATACACAGGTAAGCGACGTTGAGTTCGAGGTAAACGGAATTCTTACATATGACCGTGAGCTTGTCAAAATTGATGAACATACAATTAAACAGATCAACAGTAAAATGAAGTATTGAGGTGTATAGCCTTGGGTAAAGAACTTAATAAAGTCAAGCTCCTGTTTTTACATGATATTTTCACAAGACAAACCGACAAAGAGCATGTTTACTCCGCTAACGAATTATGCGATCTTTTGTCTGAATACGGCATAAACTGTGAAAGAAAATCAATTTATAGTGATATTGAAGCATTAAAAGAATACGGCATGGATATCGTCAATGTCCGTTCACCCAAAAGAGGTTATTATCTTAATGAACGAAAGTTTGATGTTGCTGAAGTTCGTCTTCTTATTGATGCTGTTCAGGCTGCTAAGTTCATTTCATCAAGGAAAACAAAAGCATTAATTTATAAAATCGGAAATCTTCTTAGTGAGTTTCAGGAAGAAGAGCTCCGAGAACAGATTTATGTTGAAAGCACTTTTAAGTCTGAAAAAGAGGATTTGTATGAAATTATTAAATCGCTTGACGATGCAATAAAAAAATCAAAACAGGTTCAGATTACTTACTCCAAACGAAAGTTAGAAAACAGATATCTGAAAAAAAGCGAAGGAAAAGTTTTTATTATAAATCCATATTCATTGCTTTGGTCTAATGATCATTATTATCTTGTATGTAATAATGATAAGTACAACAACCTGATGCATCTCAGGCTTGACCGAATCTCTCAGGTTAAGCTGCTTGACTCACCGTCAAAACACTTTTCTAAGGTCTCAAAATATACTGATAAGTTCGATACAGCTGACTATTCCAATAAAATTTTCAATATGTTTACGGGTGAATCCGGTGAAATTGAGCTTTGTTGTGATAACAGAATTATTGATGACATTCTTGAAAAGTTTGGAGATGAAACTCCATTGAAGATTTTTGATGATAGCCATTTTGTGTTCAAGGCAGATGTTGAATTAAGCAATGGTCTTATAAGTTGGATTATGCAGTACGGTGCCGATATCAAAGTTCTTTCACCGAAGAATCTATCAGATGCTCTTGTTGAAAAGACAAAAGAAATTTTGTCTGTTTATGAATAATTGAAATTATACAGTCAACAATCCGTTTGAATATTAAACGAGGAGTTGACTGTATGTCTTTTGTGAAAAAAATTGAATTTTCAATATCGCTTGCAATGATTATTTCTATTGTTTTAAGCGTTGTATCCTTTGCGGATACAGCTGAAAAAATTCGAGGAGATGTGCTCAGGTTACACGTGATTGCTGCTTCGGATAGTGAAGAAGATCAGAAACTTAAACTGAAAGTGCGTGATGCGATACTTACGGCAGGTACAGATATTTTTGACGGAAGCGTTGATGTAGAAAACGCCATTGAAAAAATTATACCGAAGATAAAAACTCTTGAAGAAACAGCTAACAAAGTAATCAAAGAAAACGGATTCGATTATGATGTTGCAATAACAATTGATAAAGAGTATTTTACAACGAGAACATACGAAACTGTAACTCTTCCTGCAGGTGAATATCTTTCCTTGATTATAAAAATCGGAGAAGGAAAAGGTAAAAACTGGTGGTGCGTTATGTTTCCTCCAATGTGCATTTCGGCAGCGAATGAGGATATGGTTTTGAAGTCTGCTTTAAATAAAAATGAGATTAATCTTGTTAATCGTAATCCGAAATTTGAACCGAGATTTAAAATTATTGAAATATTTGAAAATTTTAAAAATAGGACCAAAACATAAACATTAAAATTCTATAGTGTTTTTTTATAAAAAGCTTACTGTAATTTTGTGATTATAGTAAGTTTTTACTTTTATATATTTACAAACAGGGTTGAAATGTGTTAAAATAAACAAAATTTGTGGAAGAAGGTCTTGTAATGAAGAAAAAGTTTTCTTTGCATTCATTGTTCGGCACCACACCCGGTGTCGGAGTTCAGCCAAAAGAAGCGTTAGCTTACAGTGTGGCTGGATTTGGTCAGAATTTTATCTGTACAATTATCGGTTCGTACATAACGGTGTTTATGACGGATGCACTTCTCTTTGGTGCTGATGGTGTTACTGTGGGTACGATGAACGGTGCGATTGCTGTTGCACTTCTTATGCTCGGTGCTCGTGTTTTTGACGCTCTTAACGACCCGATTATGGGTTCTGTTGTTGATAAGACACGTACTAAGTGGGGTAAGTGCCGTCCGTATCTTAAATGGATGGCTTTGCCGATCGGTATTATGACAATCCTTTGTTTCTTGCCGATATTCAGCGCAGAGAATGTTTATAACGGTACTCAGACTACACAGGCTTTTGTTACAATAGCAGTTATCTATGTTGTATGGAGTGTTGTTTATACAATCGCTGATGTTCCTTACTGGGGACTTTCTACTTGCCTTTCCAACGATACTGTTGTACGTGGTAATATTCTTACTGTTGCCCGTATGTTCTGTACTGTCGGCGCAGGTATCGTTACTGTTTTTATCCCGATGATTACAGGAGCTGTTACAGAAAAGTTCAAATATACAGATACTGTAGCAGACAAGGCACTTATCGCTCAGCACAAAGCTGAAGCTATTGCTAATATGGTTGCTAACCAGGGAATCAGCAAGGATGATGCTATCCAGACTTTTGTCGGTACAGTTAAGCAGGGAATGGAAATTGCTAACGCTGATACGCTTAAGTGGGTTTACTTCATAAGTGCTGTTGTTCTTGTTGTTTTGGCTATCCCGATGTTCTTCTACGGCTTTAAGAACACTCAGGAACGCTTTACTTCAAACGAGAATCCTCCGTCATTCGGTCACAACCTTAAGCTCCTCTTTAAGAACAAAGAGCTCCTTCTTATCGTTCTTTCAGGTGTTCTTGGTGGTGCAAGAATGGTATATTCTTATACAGGTGGACTTTATTTTGCAAAATATATCCTTCAGAACGAAGGTTTGTACGGTATAATTACACTTCTTGTTGTTCCTGGTGGTTTGGTTGCATCAATTCTTGTTCCTTGGATGTCAAAGAAATTTACAAAGAAATGGTCATATATCGCAGTTCATCTTTTCGGCGGCATTGTAATGGCAATAATGTATTTCGTTGGTTACGATGCACCCTGGAAGCTTATCATCTGTGCGATCGGTCTTGTTCTTCTTGGTATTCCTCAGGGTGTTAATAACATTATGACTTATGCAATGATCGGTGATACTGTTGACTATCTTGAGTGGAAGACTGGTGAAAGAGGTGAGGGTATCTGCTTCGCAATGCAGACTCTTATCAATAAGATCGGTATGGCTGTTGGTGCATTTATCGGTGTTCTTTCAATGAGTATTGCAGGTATTAATGCACGTACATATGAGGTTGCTAATCCGGAAGCTCTTTGGGATGTTCTTATCCTTTCAGGTGTAATCAGTATGTTCGCTTGTGCCGTTCCTATGTTCTTCTATACAGTTACAGAGAAGAGACAGCGTGAAATGGTTGCTGAAATCGCAGCAAGAAAAGCTAAGAAATAATCAGTAGGTGATTTAAATGAGTAAATATCTTATTATAAACGCAGACGATTTTGGTATGTGCAGAGGTGCTAACATCGCTGTTATGGACCTTTTTAAAGAGCCTGACAGCGCACTTACATCGTCAACAATTATGGCTCCGTGTGCATGGGCACCCGAAGCTGCACAGTTTGCAAAAGCAAATCCTGAGCTTGGTATTGGTGTTCATTGGACGTTCACAAGTGAATGGAGTAAATATCGTTGGGCGCCCGTCGGTGCGTCAAACACAGACTCTCTCAGAGATGAAGACGGATTCTTCTATCACGAAAGCGACCAGGTTGAGCTTAATGCTGATATTGATGAAATCGAGGCTGAATGTCGTGCTCAGATTGAAAGGCTTAAGAAACTCGGTCTTGAAAATCCGTCACACGTTGACAATCATATGGGTTCAATCTACGGCATTGAAACAGGCCGTTTTGAGCTTCTTAATGTAGCTTTTGATGTTGCTTCTGATTATGGTCTTCCTTTCCGTTTCCCGAAGATTCTTCCCGATGAAGTGTTTGATAACACTATGCTCGAAATTAAGGTTGATAAGGAAATGGTCAAGGGCTTGCTTTCGAATATCGTTTCTTATGCAGATATGAAGGGGGTTGCTATCCCTGATTTCCTTATTCCAAATGAATGGGGCGGACCGCAGGATGAAAGCTATGACAACTTTAAAGAGTACATTTACGAGCTTTACAGACATTTTCCTGACGGTGCTGTAACAGAAACATATATGCACCCGTCACTTGAAACTGATGACCTTAAGGGTACAACAGGTGCTTGGCAGAGAAGGGTATGGGAATATCAGATTCTTAAGGATCCGCAGACAAGACAGCACATTGAGTCACTCGGATTCAAGCTTATTAATTATCGTGACCTTGCAAAAATGAAAAAATAAGGTGATTGTATGTTTGAATTTACTCAGCATGAAATTACTGCTGAACAGCCTTTGCTTGATTCAAAAGGCAACATAGCTGAACCCGGATTTGCGAAGAAACTTTTCTGGAAATATGACCGTAATGATATTAAAGCTAATAAGCTCAGGATTAAGGAATGGGATTACTATTATATAGGCACTCAGGATTATGGTCTCTGCCTTACCATTTCTGATGTTGGTTATGTCAGCAGTCTGTCTGTTTCTTTACTTAAGTTCGGTGATAAGCCATTCCAGATGAACGATAGTGAACTCGGTATTTTGCCTCTCGGTAAAGTAAATATGCCTTCATCAAGCGTATCGGGTGATGTCAGTACAAAAGCAGGCACTCTTGAAATGACATTTAATAATGATGGTGTTAAACGTCATTTGTTTGGAAAGTATGATAATTTCTGCAACAGCGGAAAAACTCTTACTTTTGATGTTATTTTATCTGATTGTCCCGAAGAAAGTATGGTTATCGCTACACCTTTTGATAAAGACGCACATTTCTATTACAATCAGAAAATCAATTGTATGAAGGCTGAAGGCTTTGTTAAATTTGATGATATTGATTGGCAGTTCAACGAAGAAAATAAAGCTCTCGGTACACTTGACTGGGGACGCGGTGTCTGGACTTACGACAATACCTGGTATTGGGGTAGTGGACAGATGGTTCTTGATGACGGAAATGTATTTGGATTTAATATAGGATACGGTTTCGGCAATACATCAGCCGCAAGCGAGAATATGCTTTTCTATAACGGAAAGTCACACAAGCTTGATCAGGTTAAGTTCAACATTCCGATGAAAAACGGTGACTTTGACTATATGTCTCCGTGGACATTCACAAGCAATGACGGACGTTTTGAAATGAGTTTTAAACCTGTTATTGACCGTGTTGCACCGATCGATCTTAAAGTAATGTGTATGATTCCGCATCAGGTTTTCGGACTTATTTCAGGTACGGCAACTCTCGATGACGGAACAGTTGTTGAGATTAAAGATAAAATGGTATTCGCTGAAAGAGTACATAATAAATGGTGATATTAACGCAGTCCGCACGGACTGCGTTTTCTTTTGAAGAAATTTGTAACCTTTTGTAGTTGATTATATTGAAAAAATTGTTATAATATAATAGAGGTGATATGTAATGAAAGGTAAATTGATAGTTATTGAAGGTCTTGACGGAAGCGGAAAATCAACTCAGATTGAACTTCTGAAATCAAAGCTCAGTGATAAAAGCGTGCATCAGATAAAGCTTCCTGATTACGACAATCCTTCAAGCACTCTTGTTAAAATGTACCTTCACGGTGAATTCGGCAAGAATCCCGAAGATGTCAATGCATATGCTGCTTCGGCTTTTTATGCGGTTGACCGTTTCGCTAACTATAAAACAAAATGGAAGGATTTTTACGATAACGGGGATATTATTATTTCTGACAGATACACAACATCCAACGCATATCATCAGTCAACCAAAATTCCGCGTGAAAACTGGGCCGAGTATTTCAAATGGCTTGAAGATTTTGAATATAATTTAATTGCAATTCCAAAGCCTGATGCGGTGATTTATCTTGATATGCCCATCGGAATTTCTCAGAAAATGATGAGCAAGCGTTACAGCGGTGATGAAACAAAGAAAGATATCCACGAAAGCAATATCGAGTATCTTATCAAATGCCGTGAAGCGGCACTTGTAGCCGCTGAGGAAATGGAATGGCACGTGATAAAATGTAACGACGGCGATGAACCGAGAAGCATTGATGATATCGGCGAAGAAATTTATAAGATTGTATCTGAGGAGTTAGCTGATGTTTGAGTTTCATCAACCTACATTGAATGATTTTGATTGGCTAAAAGCTGTCCTCGGACAAGCTCAGCCGATGAGCTGTGAGTATGCATTAAGCAATCTTATCGGTTGGTCAAAGCATTATGGTGCTCAGATTGCTGAAATCGAAGGTTGCCTTGTTGCTAAAATCCGTAAGAATGAAGTGTTTGGTTTTCCTAAAGGTGATAATTGGTTTCAGGCTCTCACGACATTAAAAAAAGAATATGATTATCCGTCTTTCTACGGTCTTACGGTTGAAGAGAAGGATCTGATAGAAAAATCGTTTCCCGGAGAATATGTTTTCTATCCGTCAAGAAATTCTTTTGATTATATATACAGGGTTTCGGACCTTGCAAACCTTTCAGGTAAAAAATATCATTCAAAAAGAAATCATATTTCATTTTTTAAGAAAACATATAATTGGTCATACGAAGAAATGAATTCCGATAATCTTGCCGAATGTATCACAATGAACGAAAAATGGTACAAACTTAATTTGGATAAAGACCCCGAAGGAATTGAAGCTGAAAGAGAGGTTCTTGATCTTTCATTTGAAAATTTTGAAAAATTCGGTTTTATAGGTGGATTACTGCGAATTGACGGAGAGGTTGTTGCATTCACTTTCGGTGAAAAACTTAACGAAAACACTTTTGTAACACATTTTGAAAAAGCATTTGCTGATATCAGGGGGGCATATCCCATGATTAATAATCAGTTTGCGCTGAACACAATTAATTCTTTTAAGTTTGTAAACAGAGAAGATGATATCGGCTCTGAGGGCTTGCGCAAGGCAAAATTATCGTATTATCCTGAAATCTTACTTGAAAAGTTTACGGCGGTGAAAATTTGATCAAGGTATATAATGCTGAAAATCTGAATAGGAAAGATGTCATCAACCTTTGGATACATGCCTTTGGTGACACAAGAGAATACGTTGAGTTTTTTCTTGATGACTGTCCAGACTATGTTTGTATTGAGTATTTTATTGAGGATAAGCCTGTTTCTCAGCTATTTCTTCTTGATGGTGAGTTGGCATCAGAAAAATGTAAATACCTTTACGCGGCCTGCACACATAAAAATTACAGACGTCGTGGTATAATGGAAGAATTGATAGAATTTACGAAAAGTTATTGTAAAGATAATAATTATTCTTCGATTTTTCTTGTGCCTGCAAGCGAAAGTTTATATTCATACTATTCTAAATTCGGTTTCGAAGCTTCTTTTGTAAAAAAAGAAGCTGTTATATGTGATAAGTCTTATTCAGAGCCTGTAACAACAGATACAGATATAGATAAAACATTGGAAATAAAGAAAGAGCTCATTGAAAGTATTAACGGATTCCGCTTTTCGGATGATGTGATCAAATACACAATAAAAGAACACATTTTCAACGGTGGAAAAATATATTTAAACAAAAATGATGCTAATATGACTATTGCTTTTTATTATTACAACGGTTCTGATATTGTCATAAAAGAATTTATAAGTAAAAAAATGGAGTTGAGCTTGGAGTTTTTTCAACATTTTCTCAATAAAAATGTTGAAAATGTTTACATTTCCACTCCGATAGTGTATAATAGCACAGATATAATGGAAAAATATACAAAATGTGGTATGTGTTTTCCGTTGAATGACAGATTATCTGATTTTTTAAAGAAACATACGGATCTATATGCCGGGATGTATCTTGACTGAGAGGAATTTATGATTTACGTTTTTTTAGCAAAGGGTTTTGAAGAAATTGAAGCACTGACAGTTGTTGACTATTTACGTCGTGCTGAATTAGAGGTTTATACCGTGGGGATTGGTGGAAAAATTATAACCGGTTCGCACAATATTCCTGTTTTTTGTGATCTTGATGAAAACGAAGTTTCAACTTCTGATGCGATTGATGCTGTTGTTTTGCCGGGCGGAATGCTGGGAACTCTTAATCTTGAAGCTAATAAAACTGTAAATAATTTTATTGACTACTGTGTTCAGAATGATAAATATGTCTGTGCAATTTGTGCAGCACCATCAATTCTCGGCCACAAAGGTCTTTTGAAGGGTCGTAAGGCTTGTTGTTTCCCGGGTTTTGAAAATGAGCTTGAAGATGCAAATGTTTCAGAAGATTTTGTTTGCACGGACGGTAAATATATAACGGCAAAGGGAATGGGAGCTGCAATTGAGTTCAGCCGAGAGATAGTAAGAGTGCTTCTTGATGATTTTACGGCTGACAGAATTAAGGCTTCGTTACAATGTCCGTTCTGAGGAAGGAGAGAGTTAAATGAATGATGACAAACAGAAAAATTCCGATCTTGATCTGAATAAAATTCTCGATGAATATTCTGCGATCAATCGTGAATCGGTTCGCAATACCGGCTCTGGTAGTCAGTACGACCGAACTGAACCGGACAAAAGCTACAATGATGTTCCGATAAGTAAGAATAACTCTGCAGTCAGAAGAAATACTGAAAATCTCAATGCTCCGGCAAAAAAATTTGTTCTTCACATTGATGAAACAGTTATTAATTCTGTTGATAATGATCCAATAAAAAAAACTCAGAACAACAGCGGTATTTATTTTTCAAATTATCAGAAAAAAGCTAATAGTTCTCCGAGAGTGCAGAATAACAACGCTACTGATAATAAGAATTCTGTTTTAAAATCAGCAACTCCTGTTAACAATCAAGCGGTATCCACCCCAAAGACTATAGGTAGTCGTGCCGCACTAATTTTTTTGGCAATAATTATCGTTGCAACTTCAACTCTTTCATACATCGGTATTTCTTGTATCGGTGATATGCTTGCAATCAACAGAAGTGAAGAAAGCATTGAAGTTACTATCCCTGAAAATGCTAAGTACACTGAAGTTATTGATATTCTTCATGATAATGACCTTATTAAAAATAAGCTGTTCTGCAGATTATTTACTCAGTACAGACATTTTGACGATGACACATACCTTAGTGGCAAGTACTATCTTAGTAGCAGTATGGGTCTTGAAGGTATGCTCAAAGATATGATGGTTGCTCCGATCACTGCTGACACTATCAAGCTTTCTTTCCCAGAAGGATGGACGATACAGCAAATTTTTGAAAAGCTTGAGAAAAACGATGTTTGTGAATCAAATAAGCTTTATTCAACAATCAGGTCTAATTATTCTTATGATTTCTTTGCGGAAATAGAAGATAATAACAAGCGTTATCTTAAGCTTGAGGGTTATCTTTTTCCCGATACTTATGATTTCTTCGTTGGTGCTGATACTAATTATGTTATTAAAAAATTCCTTGATAACTTTGAAAGTAAATGGACTCCTGAATATCAGGCAAGAGCGGACAAGCTTGGCTATTCCTGCGATGAAATTATAACTATTGCATCTATTATTCAGAAAGAAGCTGCAAACTCAGAACAGATGAAAACAATTTCCTCTATTATTCACAACAGACTTAATAATGACTCACGTTTCCCGACGCTCGGTTGTGATTCAACTGCGTTGTATGTAACAAATTACGTTACTCCTGTTGTGGGTGATGCCGCCGGTCTGAATTACTACAGCTATTATGACACCCGTTCGAATAAAGGATTGCCTCCGGGACCTATCTGTAACCCCGGTATGGATGCAATTAAGGCGGCTCTTTATCCTGAAACAACTAAGTATTTCTTCTTTGCACATGATAATTCAGGAAAGATTTATCTTGCAGAAACACTTGACGGACATAACACAAATCTTGTTAAAATCATTAAAGCGAATAACCACAACTAACGGAGTTTTCTATGGATAACAGTAGTATTTTTGTTCCTGAATTGTTGTCACCGGCTGGTGATATGGAACGTTTTGAAAGAGCGTTGTACTTCGGTGCAGATGCAATATATCTTGGTGGCTCTGCGTTTTCGATGCGTGCAGCGCCTTCTAACTTTACCGCCGATGAGCTAAAAAAAGCATGCAAATCGGCACACGATAAAAATGTGAAAGTATATCTTACCTGTAATACTGTGCCCAGAAATGATGAAATAGAAAAACTTCCTCAGTTTTTGATTGATTCAGCACAGGCAGGTGTCGATGCTTTCATAATTTCAGACCTTGGTGTTATGTCGCTGGCAAAAAAATATACTCCTGATGTTGATATTCATATTTCAACTCAGGCCGGAATTACAAATTACGCGTCAGCAAATGAGTGGTATAATATGGGTGCTTCGCGTGTTGTAACAGCAAGAGAACTTTCTCTCGAGGATATTGCAACTATGCGAGCTAAAACACCGAAGAATCTTGAAATTGAATGTTTTGTTCACGGTGCAATGTGTGTTTCTTTGTCAGGTAGATGCTTATTGTCAAATTATCTTGTCGGCAGAGATTCAAACAGAGGTGACTGTGCTCAGCCTTGCAGATGGCAGTATGCTTTAATGGAGAAAACACGTCCCGGTGAATATATGCCGATAGACGAAGATTCAACCGGTACATATATTATGAATTCCAAGGATATGTGTATGATTGAACATATTCCTGATCTTGTTAAAGCGGGAATTTCTAGCTTTAAAATCGAAGGCAGGGCAAAATCAGCTTATTATACCTCTGTTGTTACAAATGCATACAGAGAGGCTATTGACGGATATCTGAAAAATCCGACTGATACTTATAAGCCTGAACAGTGGATCATTGATGAAATGTATAAAATGAGTAGCAGAGAATACTGCACGGGATTTTATTACGGTCATCCTACTGAAAATGCGCAGATTTATTACGACGGAGGCTATAAGCGCGATTGGAGTGTCATGGCCGAGGTTGTTGATTATAAAGATGGAAGAGTAATCGCAAGACAGCGCAACAGGATTTTCGAAGGCGATACGCTTGAAGTTTTACAGAGGGGAATGAAACCCTTTGAAATCAAAATCAAGGATCTCAGGGATGAAAAAGGTGAGCTTATTGAAAAAGCTCCGCATCCGATGATGATTTTTACATTTGAAAGTGATATTGAAATACCCGCTGATGCACTTTTACGCAAGGTATTATAATTTGGAGGCTATTTATGCTTTTAGGTGAAATACTTAACGGACTTGAATTTGAAACTGATTCCGATATTCAAGTTAATATTGATGATATAGTATACGATTCACGTAAAGCTACTGCGGGAACTTTATTTGTCTGCTTATGCGGAGCCCGTTTTGATGGTCATGAATATGCTTTAAGTGCATATGAAAAAGGCTGTCGCTGTTTTATGGTTGAACGCTTGTTAGATTTACCTTCTGATGCAATTCAGGTTAAGGTTGCGGATTCGAGAGCTTGTCTTGCTGTTTGTTCTGCTAACTTTTTCGGTCACCCGACCAAGGAGCTTAAAGTGATCGGCATAACCGGTACCAAGGGGAAAACATCTACAGCACATCTTGTTAAGGCTTTGCTTGATAAAGTAGGAATCAAGTGTGGTATTATAGGAACGGTTGGGGCTTATTATGACGATATTGAAATTCCGACTGTTAATACAACACCTGAAAGCTATGAGCTTCAGAAAATTTTCAGAATAATGCTTGATAACGGATGTAAAGCATGTGTTATTGAAGTTTCTTCAATCGGACTTATGGCTCACCGCGTTGATTGTGTCGATTTTGAGGTTGGTGTATTTACTAATCTTTCTCCTGATCACATAGGCCCTAACGAGCATCCTGATTTTGAAGATTATATGTATTGGAAATCGGTTTTGTTTGAAATTGCTAAGTGTGCGGTAATCAATATTGATGATCCTGCATATGAAGCGATGATTAAAAACTGCAAATCGCCCATAACAACATACAGTCTTGAAGAAGCAGATGTAACGGCGAAGAATGTTCAACTTCTTAAAAATAATCAGTTTATCGGTATTTCATTTGATTGTATCGATGGTGAAAACGAATTTTATACAGAAGTGGCATTACCTGGATTGTTTAATGTATATAATGCTCTTGCTGCTATTGCTGTTTTGTCAGCACTTAATATTAATGCTTCGGATTATATAGATGCGCTGAAAGAAATCAGGGTACGCGGTAGAGCAGAATGTGTATACGTTTGTGATGATTTCGATGTAATTATCGACTATGCACATAACGGAATCAGTATGAAGAGTATGCTGGATACCCTTAAAAGCTATCCGCATAACCGCATAATTGCTTTGTATGGTGCGGTTGGTGGTCGTACACAGTTAAGACGAAAAGAGCTCGGTCTTATCACCGGTAAAGAGTGTGATTTGTCCGTTCTCACGTCGGATGATCCTGATTTTGAGGACCCCTGGAACATTATCAATGAAATCGGAAAATATGTAAAAGAAGCTGGTGGTGAGTATATCGGTATCCCTGATAGGGGAGAAGCAGTTGAATACGCCTTAGGCTTGCTTGAAAAAGGTGATATTCTTTTGCTTGCGGGAAAAGGACACGAACAGTATATGAAAATTAATGGTGAATATCTTCCGTTTTCTGAGCGTGAGCATATTGAATTTTTCAAGAAAAGGAGAGCGTGTAAATGACATATGAATTCAAGTCTGAAAAAGATTTCAAGTCTTTTGATGATTATCTTATAAAAAACGGCGGAACTTATATGCAGTGCTCTCTCTGGCCTGATGCAAAACCTGCTTGGAAACCTCAATTTTATGTCGGTTTAAAAAACGGAGAAAGAGTTTTCCAGTGTCTTATACTGGGAAGGGTTTTACCTATGGCCGGTCTTGTCTGGTATATTCCTGACGGTTTTATCTGTGATTATACCAATGAAGTTCTCATCTCGGAATTTACTTCATTCATTAAAACCGAAATGAAGAAAAATAAAGTAACGGTTCTTCTTACAGATCCTCACATACCGTTAAGAGTAAATGGTCAGAATCAACAGCAAGGTCTTGATGCACATAAAATGCTTATCACTAAAGGTTATAAGCTTAATCACAACATTGAAAATTACATCTATAAGGCTCCGGTTCAGTATTATATACCTCTCAAAAACAAAGAAACCGGTGAATCTTATACAGCTGATGATATAATTAAAAAATGTGAAAAAGGCGTTCGCTACAGCGTGAGAATCGGCGACCAGCGCGGCCTTACATCGAAAATCTGCTCATATGAAGATGTAAAAAAAGACCCTACGTTAATGGACGATTTTATGCAGGTAATGGGTGACACATCGGACAGAAATGATTTTATGGAAAGAAATTCCGGTTACGTCACACACCTTATGGAAGTTTTTAAAGACTATATGGATTTGTCTCTTGTTTATTACGATAAAAACGTAGACAAAAAGCTTCAGAATGAGCGAGACAGTCAGGTTGCTGAAAATCTTAAAAAGATGGAAACCTGCAACGAGAAACAAAAAAATAAGCTTCAGAACGAAATCGATACAATTCAACAGCAGACAGATAACTATGTGAAACGTTTTAAACTTGCTGAAGAGTTTACCGATAAAGAAAGATTCTGTGTTGCAGCTGGACTTACGATCCGGTACAACGGTATTGCAGGCTGTATTTTCGGAGGAAGCAGAAACATTCTTCGCAATGAAACGAGACCCAGTCATTATGTAAACTACCTGAGACTCAAGCAAAGCGTTGAAGCAGGATGCGATATTCATGACCTTGGTTATGTTTTTGTTGATGAGGTCGAACATCCGTCTGATGAAAATATGCCTCTCGGTGAGTTTAAGGTACGTGAAGATTTTATCGGAATTCGTGACTTTAAAGCTAGCTTCAATTCTGATTTAATTGAGTTCATCGGAGAGTATGCTTTAGTTAACAATAAATTCAAATTCAAGCTTTACAATGATTTTGTACCGAAAGCAAGAAAGCTTAAAATTAAAATTGTAAGGAAATTGAGAAAATAATCAGGAAGGGAGATTGATTATGGCCACAAAAAAGAAAACTAGAAACCGCAGTCGACTTTCGAATTTCGCTGCTTGTATCATTTCTTTCTGTTCAATTATCGGCCTTACTTCGTTAATCGTTGTAGGTTATGTCCTGATTAATATATTATCTGTGACAAACGGCGAGCCGGTTATCAACCTTGAAAACGCTAAAAATAATCAGAACCAGACATCGTTTCTTTATGCAACTGATTCTGATGGAAACGAGATTGAGTTGCTCAGACTTCACGGAACTGAGAACCGCATCTGGGTTGACCTCAGTGAAATTCCGCAGTGTACGCGAGACGCTTTCGTTGCTCTCGAAGACAAACGTTTCAATGATCACAAAGGCGTTGACTGGAAACGAACAATCGGTGTTATGATTGTTTCCAAGTATGAAGGTCAGGGTGGTTCAACCATTACTCAGCAGCTCGTAAAAAATGTTACTGGTAACAATGAGGTAACATACGTAAGAAAATACAACGAGATACTGACAGCTCTTAATCTCGAAAAAAACTATAATAAAGATCAGATTCTCGAAGCATACCTGAATACTCTTTATTTAGGTCAGGGTTGTTACGGTGTTGAAACTGCTGCAGAAACATATTTCGGTAAAACTGTCGGTGAACTTAACTATGCTGAGAGTGCAGTTATTGCAGCTATAACACAGAAGCCGTATTCGCTCGATCCCATTAAAAACCCCGAGGAAAACAGAAAAAGACAGCTTTATTGTCTTGAAGAAATGCGCATACAGGGGAAAATCACTAATGAACAGTATCAGGAAGCTGTAGAGTACGATCTTGTATTCACTACTGACGATGATTATGTTCCTAGTGCAGCCGAAATAGAGCGTCAGAAAAACAAGAAAGAAGCTACAAACAACAAAGAAGTTCAGAGCTTCTATGTTGACTATGTTATTTCTGATCTGATTAATGATCTTCAGAAAGAGTTAGGCTGTTCAAACAAGGAAGCGACTAATATGATTTACGGCGGAGGTCTTAAGATTTATGCTGCTGTGGATCTAGATATTCAGAAAAAGCTTGAAAAGGTTTATGTAAATAAGACAAACTGGCTTGACAAAAAGGCTCAGTCTTCTATGACTATTATGGATTATGCAGGTCGAGTCGTTGCTATTGTCGGCCAAGCAGGTGAAAAGGAAGGTAACCGTGTTCTTAACAGAGCTGCTGACTCTCCCAGACCTCCGGGATCTACAATCAAGCCTCTCAGTTCATATGCTCCCGGAATCGAAACCGGTGAAATCACCTGGTCTTCATTCGTAAGGGATTCATCTATCTATTATTATGGTCGTCGTTGGCCAAAAAATTATAACGGTGATCACGGTTCCGGAAGTAATGTTTCAGTACAGGTCGCACTTGCAAAATCTCTGAATACTATACCGGCACGTATTTGTGTTAATATGCTCGGACCGGAAGTTTCATACGATTATGTAAAGAACAAGTTCCATATTTCAACTGCGATTGACGGTAAGGATAATAGTCCGGCCCCGTTGGTTGTAGGTTCAATGAATATTGGTATTACTTCACTTGAGATGACCGCAGCATACGCTTCGTTCGGTAATGGTGGATTGTACTATGAACCGTATTCGTATTATTATGTTGAAAATTCCAGCGGAGAAGTTATTCTTGATAACAGGGATAATGAAGGTGAGCAAGTCATTTCTCCTGAGACGGCTGATGTAATGCGTCATATGATGGAAACTGTAACAACAAAAACTTACGGTACCGGTTATAAATACAAGACTTCAAGTTTTGATAACTATGCAAAAACAGGTACAACCGACAACAACTACGATAAGTGGATGGTTGGTGGTACACCGCATTATGTGGCCGCGGTATGGTACGGATATGATATTCCGAAAACTATAAATACATCGGCAAACCCTGCAGGTACAATCTACAAAACTGTTATGGATGAGATTCACAAGGATCTTCCCGAGAAAGAGTTTGAAGATACATCTGAAGTTGTTAAAAAGTATTATTGTACTTCTACAGGTAAGCTTGCTTCTTCAAAATGCTATTCAACCGCTCCCGGTTGGTATGTTGAAGAACATTTACCTTCTTACTGCTCAGGTCACTATTCAAATGGCGGTTCATCCGCATCAACAAACCCCGGAAATTCAAGCAGCAACAATAATGGTGGCAGTTCTTTTGGAGATTCTCCGACAATTGAAATCCCGCAGAACATTATACCAACAAAACCGGCTGTAACTGATGCTCCGGCGGTTAACGAAAACGAATAATTTATATTGGAGGCGGTCATATGATAATTATGTCGGTTGATTACGGTGATGTAAGGACGGGCATAGCGGTCAGTGACCGCCTTGA
>JAZRNR010000173.1:0-21415 GCA_045648305.1 Acutalibacteraceae bacterium | reverse complement strand
ACGACACGAGGATTTTCAGTCCTCTGCTCTACCAACTGAGCTACAGAGGCAAAAAAAGAAAATGGCGACCCGGAACGGGCTCGAACCGTCGACCTCTAGCGTGACAGGCTAGCGTTCTAACCAACTGAACTACCGGGCCGTGTGGTGGGAACAACAGGGCTCGAACCTGTGACCCTCTGCTTGTAAGGCAGATGCTCTCCCAGCTGAGCTATGCTCCCACGGACTCGTCATTTTCTCTTTACTGTCTCTCGACAGCTTAATAACTATACTACAAGAAAAATCGTTTGTCAATAGTTTTATGTAAATTTTTCTTATTATTTTTCAGCTTTTTTGATGAGCTCTGTGATGTCGCTTCCGCTGAAGCTGTACTTCTTGTCGCAGAACTGGCAGGATACTTCTGTTTTTTCTTCAAGCTCAAGCTCTTTGAGTGTTTTGATTCCTGTTGAAATCAATGCACCCTCAACTCTTTCTTTTGAGCAGTTGCATTTGTAAACGGGATAAGAATCGTCAAGCACCTCAAGCTCAAACTCAGAAAGCACTCTGTGGCAGATTTCTTCGGGTGTCATACCGTCGCAAAGCATCTGTGTAACAGAGGGGATACCCGTAATGCATCTTTCAACGGCATCAATTGTATCGTCAAAAGCTGTCGGAAGAAGCTGGATGATGAATCCACCGGCTTTTTTGATTGAAAGGTCAGGGTTAACAAGCACACCGAGAGCACAAACTGACGGAAGCTGTTCGCTTGTTGCATAGTAGCTTGTGATGTCCTCTGCAATTTCACCTGTAAAAATAGGTGTCTGACCGATGTAAGGCTCCTTGAGGTTAAGGTCCTTGATAACCGTGAGGAATCCGTCTGTGCCGATTGCACCTGCAACGTCGAGCTTACCCTTTGAATTAAGCGGAATTTCAACAACGGGATTTGTTACATAACCTCTCGCGTTACCCCATGAATCGGAAACAGCCATAACCGTGCCTGCAGGGCCGCCACCGTTGATGCGGAGTGTAACGGATTCGTTTTCGCCCTTGAGCATACTTCCCATAAGGCTTGAAGCTGTAAGCAGTCTGCCGAGTGCGGCAGATGTTACTGCAGATGTCTGATGAATCTGCTGTGCTTTTTCAACCATATCTGTTGTTTCGGCAGCCATGATAACAAGTGTGCCGTCAGTCGAAATACATCTTACAAGTTTATCCATTTTTTAGTCCTCCGCTTTTCCGTTATACCTTGCAACAAAAACTGCACGCTGTGTAGTGTCGCAAAGCTTATTGAAAGTCATTTCATCGTAAATGTCGATTATCTCAAATTCAGCATCGTTGAGCCATTTTTTGTAATCCTCAAGAGGGCAGGCGATTTCCCTGAAGCTTTCGCTTTCTCTGAAATATGCACCATCATCATATTCGAAAATATCAAGGTTTATTTCAACGCTGTCGTCGTCGCTGAGCTGATTCTGCCATACGCAGTAAACATCGTCACAGTCGTAAACAAAAGTGTTGTTACCGAGAATTTCGCGATGCTTATATATTGTATTCACATCGAAGATAAATATACCGCCGTGGTTCATAAAAAGACCGACTTTGGCGATTGTTTTTTCAATATCTTCGGGTGTTTCAAGGTGATTGAGGCTGTCAAGAGTGCAGACTGCCGCATCAATTGTGCCGAAAAGGTCGAGCTCTGTCATATCCTGGCAAAGGAAAAGCATCGGGAATTCATATTCATACTTCTTTTCCTGTGCCTGTGTCAGCATCATCGGACTTGAATCAATGCCGATCATATCGTAGCCGTATTTTGCAAGCTCAACCGTAAGGCTGCCTGTACCGCAAGCAAGATCAAGCACGATAGCCCCTTCATTTACCCCGTTACGTGTAAGAAGCGTGCGGATAAACTCTGCACGCTTTGAATATTCAATATTTCCCGTAAGCCTGTCATAGACTTCGGCAAATGCATTATACTCACTCATTTTTTTCTTCTATCCTCTGGAACAAAACTTCATAGCCGTTGCTGCCGTACTGAAGTGAACGGTTAACGCGGCTGATTGTTGCCGTGCTTGCACCTGTTTGAGCAACAATGTCGCTGTAAACACATTTGTCGCGAAGCATCTTTGCAACCTTGATTCGCTGTGAGATAGACTTGAGCTCTGTCACAGTGCAAAGGTCATCAAAAAAGTCAACACATTCCTCATAAGTGCGCAATTCAAGGATTGCATTGAAGAGAAGATCAATGTTTTCATCGTTAAGGTTTCTTTTCATAACAACACTCCGATAGAATTATTGTTTGTATTTTAGCACATTAAATCAAAAAAGTAAAGTAAAAAAACGCACAATATTACAGATACTGTGCGTTTTTGCTAAAAGTATTGGTTATTCGAAATTAAATGTGCCGTAATGACTCGTGTCTGCAGAGAGCATTGATGGATTATAAGCGACAATAACTGTGTCAGGATTGAACTCCTCAATGGCTGTTGTTACGCTTCCGTTGAAGTTCCTCAGGTCAAGAACAAGCATATCTTCAACTTCCATTGCGAGATACGGAACAACACTTGCACTGAATGAGTCCATAATATAAACCATACGTTTTCCGTTAGTTACATTGTTGTTATGCACGGTTACACAAGAATGATTGCCGTGAAAATATGCCGAATAAGTTGAAACGTTGTAGTAATCGATTTTGTCAAATACGCTTTTGCGAAGAAGTGTATCTTCAAATCTGCCGTTTAGGGTTTCGTTGTTGTTGTATTTTACGGAGAATGACGTTTCTGTTTTCGGATAAATAAGGCTGATGTCTTCGGGATCGGCATATTTGAGTGTAGTTTTCTTTCCTTGCGAGCCCAAACAATATTTTTCGTAAACA
Source organism: Acutalibacteraceae bacterium (assembly GCA_045648305.1). Taxonomy (GTDB): domain Bacteria; phylum Bacillota; class Clostridia; order Oscillospirales; family Acutalibacteraceae; genus CAG-488. The sequence continues at coordinate 18,570 of JAZRNR010000173.1, read as the reverse complement.
TCAACATTGTAGTTATCAATATTGCCGAGCTCTGTATTGATATTGTAATCGTATCTTTTGTTAAGCTCATTTGCGATAACACCTGCCGCCCAAACTCCTGTTTCAGGTATCCAATGATGATCGGTTTTGAAAAATCTTGAATAATAGTTTTCAAAATCAGCACTGAGATTCTTTCTTAAATCGATATGCGGAACATTATTTTCTGAAAGACCTTTTATAAGATTGTCGGTATTCAGGTTGTAATTGTCTTCGATTCCGTGCGGAAGCTGATTGTCAATCGGATTTTCCTTTGACGGACACTGCACATAAAGGAAGTTAATATTTTTTTCACTAAGCCAATCCGAAAAATAGACTGTGCTTTCTTCAGCATATTCAGTTGAAATCGGGGATGCTTCAAAGGTGAGATAACCGTTTCTCATAACAACAACGGAATCTGTACCCGAAACGATGTTCATACCAACCAACTTATTGAACGACGCATTCAATTCAACAAACTTCATTCTGCCGAGAAGAAGATTTGAAGAGTAGTAGTCGATGTTTCCCTCAATATTCCTGACAGAGTTTTCAAAAGTTTTAATAGGCGAAGATTCTTCCGGTTTAGATTCAACAATATCGGAAGATTCAAAACTGAAACCGTAAGTGCCTGAAAAAGGATAGTTCTTTGACCAATCATAGGACGGTGTCTGTTCTTCATCAGGTTGACCTTCGGCGGCGTTCTGAACTTGCGGATATATATACAGTACATTTGACATAACATACTTTACACCAATTGTACCCATAAAAAAGACGATAAGACAAATGAACACAATGCTGAGAAATTTTTTTGCATCAAAGCTTTTCATTTTATCACGCCTTTCTCTAGGGAAACAGTATAAATCCGAACCCGTTTTTTACGGGTGGATTTCCGTTATCCCTTCGTTAAAATACTCGCAAATCCGTGAGGATTTGCTGTGTTTTGTGCCTTGGTATACCGAAAATCTCCCTCGTAAAAAATCTGTGACCCAAAAGGCGAAGATTTTTATTGGATTTTCGGTTGTTGAGAGTGCAGGAAGGCTGACGCCTTTCAAACTCGAAACGCCGGAAAGCCTTGAAAAGAACGGCTTTTGGGCGAGTTCGGATTTATACTGTTTCCCTAAAAATTGAAGTAAATAAACGGGTTGTATGAACCCTTGATTGTAAATGTCAATGAAACTATGAATGTTACGAACAATGCGATTACTGCAATTGATTCATAAATTGCTTTGCCTGTTTTTCTTTTCTCCCTGATTTTCGGCATAATCGGGAAGCAGGCAAGGATACCTGCAACAAGATAGAATTTGTAGTTATCAAGGAAGAATATTGCGTTGTCATCAAAAAGCTCTGCACCTGACATAAAGAACATTGTCTGAAGATAGTCAAGTGCCGCAGAAATCGATTCCGAACGGAAAAGAACCCAACCGATGATAACGAAAAGCATAGTGTAAATATGGCTGAAGGACTTGAGCTTTGCAGGGAAATTCGTAAGCTTTTCGAATGCGAGAAGAACGAAATAAAGCAGTCCCCAGGCAACGAAAGTCCAGTTTGCACCATGCCATACACCTGTGAGAAGCCACACTACAAAGAGATTGAAAACAAGTCTGGATTTTGACTTTACACGGCTGCCGCCAAGAGGGAAGTAGACATAGTCCCTGAACCACGTACCGAGTGACATATGCCATCTGCGCCAGAATTCGCTGACGGATTTCGAGATATACGGATAATCGAAATTCTCAAGGAAGTGAAATCCGAACATCTTGCCAAGACCGATTGCCATTTCACTGTAACCTGCAAAGTCAAAGAAAATCTGCAGGGTGTAAGCAACTGCACCTATCCACGCGGTTGCAACTGAAATTTCGCTTTTTCCGAAAATCTCATCAGCAACAGAGGCAACGTTGTTTGCAATAAGAACCTTCTTGCAGAAACCGAGCATAAAACGGTAAACGCCGTCTGAAAAATCGGTGAAGTTTTCTTTGCGGAAATTAATCTGCTCAGCAATTGTCTGATAACGGACGATAGGACCTGCAATAAGCTGAGGGAAGAACGATATGTAAAGGGCTACGTTAAACGGGTTTTTCTGTACGGCACCGTTACCGCGGTAAACGTCGATAACGTAAGACATCGCCTGGAAAGTGAAGAAAGAAATACCGATCGGAAGTGCGATATCGAGAGTGTCAAGATTCGAAGAGAAAAGTGTATTGATGTTTTCGAGTGTAAATGTGAGATATTTAAAAACGAACATCATCCCTAAGTTAATAACAACGGAAAGTGCGACGAACAGTTTTGCTTTTGGAATGTTGTTGTCTTTAAATTTCGCAACACCGAGACCGAAAAGCCAGTTAAGTATAATCGAAGCGAGCATAAGAAGAACGAAAAACGGCTCGCCCCAGGCATAGAAAAAGATACTCGAAGCAATGAGAACCGCATTTCTGAAGGCGAGATTTTTGATTATGGGGTTATAATAGAGTATGAGAACAGCAGGCAAGAACAAAAACAAAAAAGTTGTTGATGAAAAAACCAAAGTCGCACACTCCCTTCGTAAATACTACTCCTTAGTATACTATAAATCTACATTGTTTTCAAGTATATAAAAGCAGAGAGCCGTGTTGACTCTCTGCTGGTGTCTTTTATTAGTAATTAATGCTGTAGGGGACTGGGATGAAAGTGAGAATAGCGGTGATAAAATCATAGACGTATCCCATCAGATTAAAGGCAAATCCCATTATGTCGAGAGATGCGGTAAAGAATGACGGAATGTTGATATCTGTTGCAGGTGTGCTGACAACAGGAATGGTTGCATCACCAAGACCGATTTCATAAAGAGTATCAAGAACAGTCTGAGCAATAATCATATTTCCGTTTGCACTCGGATGAATGTCGTCACCTGCGAAGTTTGCCGGGTCATCACCGAGAGCTGTTCCGACGTCAACGATTACGATTTCACCGGGATTTTCTTCTGCAAAACGTCTGATTTCAGCGTTAAGTCTGTCAGCTGCCATCTGGTAGGGTTCTCTGAGGTAACCTGACTGCGGATTGTAAAGCGTCTGCATAAGAATTACTGCATCGGGATTATTCTCGTTGATAATATCTACGATGGTGCTGAAGTTTTCAAAAAAAGATGCGGCAATATTATCAAGCGGAGCATAATCTTTTAAAACCATAGCGTTGAAAATAAGCTCCATAAGATTGCCTAAAAGGAAGTCGTTTCCGCCGATTGAAATGCTGATAATATCAGCTTTTTGAAGAGCTTCAACAACCTCGGGCTGACCGAGACGTGCAATCAGGTTTGTCGTTGTATGACCGGGAACGGAATAGTTTACATAGTCATAGTTATTTGTGTCTGCTACGATTTTTCCGTAGCATGCTTCGGTCGGATTGCCGAGCCCTGAACCGTAAGCGATTGAATCACCGAGTACAAGGTAAAACGGCTTGTCCGTTACTGCTGAGGCTGTAACAAAAGTGCTCAGACACAGAACAAGAGCGAGAATAACTGAGAAAAGTTTTTTCATAACAATTTCCTTTCTTGTGCTTTTTTTGAAATGTAACACATTAAAAATGCAGTGTCAATAGATAAAAACTGTCGTATGTATTGATATTGCAATAAGTTGCAAATAATGTTATAATATCACCAAAGAAAAACAAAGTGAGGTTCAGATATGGATAAGATCAAAGCTTCAGGTAAAGTTCTCGTTGACGATAAGGGCAGAGAACGTATTTTCCACGGTGTGAATTTTGTTGATAAGAGTGATTATGTTTTCGGCGAACAGAAGGTGCAGGATCTTGACGAAGAGATGATCAAGAAAATTGCCGCAAACGGTGTCAATCTTATAAGACTCGGTTTCACATGGGCAAAGGTTGAGCCTGCACCCGGTGCGTATAATGACGAGTATCTTGATAAACTTGCAGAAACACTGGATCTTCTTGAAAAGTATAATATCTATGCTTTCCTCGATATGCATCAGGATCTGTATTCTTCAACAACGAATGCGGACGGTGCACCTTCGTGGGCAGTTCTTCTTGACGGTATTCCCGTAAAGCCGACAAAGTTCGTGTGGGCAGAGGGTTATTTCTGGGGCAAGGCTTGCCACAGAGCTTTTGATAACTTCTGGGCAAACAGAAAAGTCAAGGGCAAAGGCCTTCAGGATTATTATGCAGACTGCTGGTCACACATCGTTGAAAAGCTTGGCGACAAGCCTGCGGTTATCGGTTTTGATATGATGAACGAGCCGTTCCCGGGCTCACCGGGCGGTAAGGTTTTCAAGAGAATTATTGCAGGTGCAGTGAAAACAATTCTTTTCGATCCCGAAGTTAAACGTACAGACCTTATCAAAGAGCTTTTTGATAAAGAAGACCCGATCGGCAAGGTGCTTACACACATCGAATATTCTCCGTTCCACAGAATTACAAAGTCTGCTGAAGAAATTATCAGAATTTTCGATACAAAAGTTTATGCGCCTTTCCTTGCAAAGGTGGCAACTAAAATCCGTGAAAAGAGTGATAAATTGCTCTTTATGGAAAATTGCTACTATTCAAATCTCGGTATTCCGTTCAGCGCACCGCCGATTAAAATTAACGGCAAGCGTGATGATAACCAGATTTTTGCACCTCACGCATATGACCTTATGGTTGACACTCCGTCATACAAGTTTGCGCATAACGGCAGAGTTGGCGGTATCTTCGGTGAACACAGAAACAGTCAGAACAGACTTGATGTTCCCGTAATTGTAGGCGAGTGGGGCAGCTTCGGTGATGAAACTGACGACTGGCTTCCGCACATCCAGCATCTTTTCGAGGTGTTCGAGGGTTACCATTGGAGCCATACATATTGGGCATATATTCCCGGATTCTTTGAAAACCGCCTTATGAAAGTATTCCGCCGTCCGTTCCCGAAGGCTGTATCGGGTAAGATTGACAGCTATCATTACGACCTTAAGGAAGAAACATTCACACTCAGCTTCACTCAGGGCGAGGACGATTGCGGTGAAACAGTAATCGGCACTCCGTTCGAGGTTGAAAAGGTGACTGTTGACGGTAAAGAAAAGAAGGTCAAGGTCAAGAATAACGAATTCGTCATCAAAACAAAACCCGGTAAGCATACTGTAGTGGTCGAGGTTGACGACTGATAAAAGTCAAAAATTTTTAATCCGTGACGCGAAAGTGTCACGGATTTTTTACAACGAAAACCGAGCAAACGGGAGAAAAACTTTAAAATTTGAAGAAAAAACGAGCAAATCGCCTTATAATTTCAAAAATCAAACCGTCAAAAACTGTTTTGACCTTTTCTGACCTTTGACGGAAGGTCAAAGAAGGTCTATAATAATCACAGAAAGGTCAAAGAAAGTCAAAGTCAAAAACGAAAGGAGTTGATGGTATGAGTATGAGTAACGTCATCGCACAGATGATACTTGAAATGATGCAGGAGGCAGGCGAAACCGAAATTCAGCGAAACGAGCTTGCACAGACTCTCGGTTGTGTTCCAAGTCAGATTAATTACGTCATATCGTCACGGTTTACTCCCGAACAGGGTTATATCGTAGAAAGCAGACGAGGCGGCGGCGGTTATATCCGCATCGCACGTATAAAATATGATAAAGGTACAATGCTTATGCACGTCGTGAATACAGTCGGCAACAGCATTGATGAAGCAACCTGCAGAGCGCATATATATAATCTTAATTATCAGAATATAATATCAGCAGACACTTCAAGGCTGATTCTCTCTGCCGTCAGCGACAAGTGCTACCGTGAGCTTGAACCTCAGGTACGCGACAGAGTGCGTGCGGCAATCTTCAAACAAATGCTATTAAACGTGAAAGGATGATTTTATATGTTGTGTCAGAATTGCGGAAAAAATGAAGCTACAACTCATATCAAACGTGTTGTAAACGGTGAAACGGCAGAAACACATCTTTGCCCTTCCTGTGCAGAGCATCTCGGTTACGGCGATATGTTTTCGGGCTTCGGATTTAATTTAGACGGATTTTTCAGCGGCTTGTTGGGAGAAAATCTTCCTTTGCTCGGTGCAGAGAGAGAAGAAAAATGTCCCAAGTGCGGTTACACCTTCTCCGATATTGCAAAAAGCGGAAAGTTAGGCTGTGCCGATTGTTACAGAAAGTTTTACGATAAGCTCTTGCCGTCGCTTCAGCGTATTCACGGCAAGATAAAGCATACGGGTAAGCAGGCTATGGTTCCCGTACAGGTGAACACAGAGCCGAAAATCAATCCCGTTGCAAAGCTTAAAGAGGATTTACAGAAAGCGATTGAAGAGCAGAATTTTGAACAGGCAGCTGTTCTTCGTGACAGAATAAAAGAAATGGAGGCGGACAAGAATGAATAAGTGGTACGTTGAAAACGGCGAACAGGGCGATATTGTTATCAGCACACGTGTCCGTCTTGCAAGAAACCTCGAAGACTATCCTTTCCCGTGCCGTCTTACCGTAAAGGGTAAGGAAAAAGTTTGTGAAGAGATTAAAAACGCAATCCTCTCCGATGACAGTTGGGGATTCGGATACACATGGATGAAGGATTTCACAAGAGCACAGTCGGTGTCTCTTGCGGAAAGACATCTCATCAGCCCCGAATTTGCATCTGACCGTGCAGGCAGAGCACTTCTTCTTACTGACGACGAGGCTGTAAGCATAATGCTTTGCGAGGAAGACCATATCCGCCTTCAGGTTATGATGGCAGGTCTTGCACTCAAAGAGGCATACAGCGTTGCAGATAAGATTGATAACATTATTTCTTCAAAGCTCAATTATGCATATGATGACAGAATCGGTTACCTCACACAGTGCCCGACAAACCTCGGCACAGCGATGAGAGCGTCCGTAATGATTCATCTTCCTGCACTCACTCGTTGCGGTCAGATCGGTAAGCTTGCATCAACAGTTTCAAAGCTCGGTCTTGTTATCCGCGGTGCGTATGGTGAGGGCAGCAGCCCGAAGGGTGACATCTATCAGCTCAGCAACCAGATAACTCTCGGAATTTCGGAAGAAGCTGCACTTAACAATCTTCAGTCAATCACACTTCAGCTCGTAGCTCAGGAAAGAGCAGCGGCAGAAAAACTTATTGAAAATCCCGTCGAGGAGGACAGAATCTTCCGTGCATGGGGCATACTCAAAAATGCAAGGGTACTCAGCGGTGACGAGTTTATGGAGCTTTCGTCACTCATAAGAATGGGTATCTCTAATAAGTCTATCGACTTTGACATTGCAAAGCTCAATGAGCTGACAACAAGAGTTCAGCCGGCGACAATAAATGCCGCAGAAGGTAAGGAACTCACCTCACAGCAGAGGGATATCCTCCGTGCAAAGTGGGTAAGAGAAGCTCTTGAATAACTTTAAAGCTCCGTGAAAACGGAGCTTTTATTTTCGCTTATTAAGGGAGGAGATAATATGTACAAATTCACAGGTTTTACGCAGAAGGCAAATTCAGCGCTCAACTCCGCAATTGAGTTTGCAGAAAATCTCGGTCACACCTATATCGGAAGCGAACATCTTCTGCTCGGTCTTATTGCAAGTGACGGAAGCGTTGCACAGACCGCACTTGAAACGAGAGGCGTTACTTTTGAAAAGATAGAGAATGTAATCAGGACGGAAATCGGAATCGGTACTCCGACGGTGCTTTCTCCGAACGATTTTACACCGAGAAGCAAGAATATAATCGAAATTTCCGTTTCGCAGGCAAGGGCATCGGGACAGAATTATGTCGGCACGGAACACATCCTTATTGCGATAGTCAAGGATTCAACCTGCTATGCGATGACGGTGCTTGAAACTCTGGGCGTTTCGGCAAACGAAATGTCAGGTGACCTCAGCCGTTTTTCTTCGGGAGGACAGTCCTCTTCGCAACAGAAGGGTGAAAGAAAATCCAAGGCGGACAGCAAAACTCCGACCCTTGAACAGTACGGAAGGGATTTAACGGACATTGCAAAGCAGGGTAAGATTGACCCCGTTATCGGCAGACAGAAGGAAATTGAACGAGTTGTACAGATTTTAAGCAGACGCACAAAGAACAATCCGTGTCTTATCGGTGAACCCGGTGTCGGTAAAACTGCGATTGCAGAAGGCTTGGCTCTTAAAATTTCTTCAGGTGAAGTGCCCGAGCTTCTTAAGAATAAAAGAATTATTGCACTTGACCTTACAAGTATGGTCGCAGGCACAAAGTACAGAGGCGATTTTGAAGAGAGAATCAAAGCGGCAATTGAAGAGGTTTCAAATTCGGGCGACGTGATTCTTTTCATCGACGAGGTGCATACGCTTATCGGTGCAGGCTCGGCAGAAGGTGCGGTTGATGCCGCTAATATTCTTAAGCCTGCTCTTGCAAGAGGTGAAATGCAGGTTATCGGTGCAACAACGCTTGAAGAATACAGAAAGAATATCGAAAAAGATTCAGCACTTGAAAGACGTTTCCAACCCGTCGTTGTCGGCGAACCGAGCAGCGAAGAAGCCGTTGAAATCCTCAAGGGATTGCGAGATAAATACGAAGCACACCATAAGGTTAAAATCACAGATGAGGCAATCGAGGCGGCGGTTAAGATGTCTGTAAGATATATAGGTGACCGTTTCCTGCCCGATAAGGCGATTGACCTGATTGATGAAGCTGCTTCAAAGGTAAGGCTTCGCGCGTATACTCCGCCCGAGGATATACGCGAGCTTGAAGATAAAATCAAGCATATTTCTGAAGAAAAACAGACGGCTGTAAATAGCCAGGATTTTGAAAAAGCGGCTTCGTTACGTGATGAAGAAAAAGAGATGCAGACACAGCTCGCGAAGCTTCAGGCTGAATGGCAGAGAAAAACAACGGAAACAAACGGCGAAGTGACTCCCGATGAAATCGCGACAATCGTTTCGGAATGGACTCATATTCCCGTTGTTCAGCTGACACAGGAGGAAAGTGAACGCCTTCTTCATATGGAGGATGAATTGCACCGCAGAATAGTCGGTCAGGACACAGCGGTATCGGCTGTTTCAAGGGCGATAAGACGAGGCAGAGTAGGACTCAAGGATCCGAAACGACCGACAGGCTCGTTCATCTTCCTCGGTCCGACAGGTGTCGGCAAAACCGAGCTTTGCAAAACTCTTGCACAAACTCTTTTTGGCGACGAAAACGCAATGATACGTCTTGATATGTCCGAATATATGGAAAAGCACAATGCCTCAAGACTTGTTGGTTCCCCTCCGGGTTATGTCGGTTATGACGAAGGCGGTCAGCTTACGGAAAAAATCCGTCGTAAACCATACAGCGTGGTGCTTTTTGATGAAATTGAAAAGGCACATCCCGATGTTTTCAATATGCTTCTGCAGATTCTTGATGACGGTATACTGACGGATTCGCAGGGCAGAAAGGTCGATTTCAAAAACAGCATTGTTATTATGACTTCAAATATCGGTGCGAAGCTCATCAGCAACACGGGAGCAAAGGCACTCGGTTTCAGCGGAAATGAAAACGGTGGTGTGATGAGCCAGAATGCAATCAAGGAAGCTGTAACGGGTGAGTTGAAAAAGTGCTTCCGTCCGGAATTCCTTAACCGAGTTGATGATATAATCGTTTTTGAACAGCTTTCAAAGGAAAACATCAAAGAAATTGCGGGCAGACTTCTTGATGTGCTTTCAAAAAGAGTTTCAGAGATGGGAATTGAAATCGAGTTTGATGCTTCTGCAGTTGAAAAGATTGCAGATGAAGGCTTTGACCCTGTCTACGGTGCAAGACCCTTGAAGAGAGCGATTCAGTCACAGATTGAAGACAAACTCAGCGAAGAAATGCTTGAAGGAAAAATAAAATCAGGTGAAAAATACACCTGCAGATTCAAAAATAACAACTTTATATTTGAGTAAAATTAAAAGAGGCTGTCTGACAGCCTCTTGTTTTATTCTTGCCTGAATATGATGAATGCGATTTTAGAGAACAAATCGTTTTCGTAAGGAATCTGCCCGAAAACAAGGGGATAACCTGCAACAAAAGCAACGAGAAGAAGAAAGATGAGTTTGTGCTTTTTGAAAAATGCTGAGGATGAACTAAAGCTCGTTTCTTCCGAAAGTGCAACAAACAAAGCAAAAACAGGAATAAGAATGAAGATTGCTGTTTCAAGGTTTTTGCTGAGTGCAAAGCCATATAAAGAGCAAAGCAGAGAAACAACAGTTGCGACTGAAGCGAGAAAATCCTTTTTTATTATCGCCCTGATTAAAACGAAAATGACAACAGCCAAAAGCGGAATTGAAGCGACGAGGTAATCAGTAAGCACTCTGATGTGACTTGTTGAAAAATGCACAAGATGAAGCGAAAGGTAATATGAGCTGAACTGGTCGGCATAAAAATCAATATTGCTGAGAAGTTTTGTGACAACGAAAGCCACAACAGAAACAACTGCAGAGATTATTGCAGGGATTTTCTGCTTTTTCAAAAGAAGAACAAAAAGAATTGCGGGGACAAAAAACAGAACCGTCAGCGGTTGCGAAAGAACACAAAGTCCTGCGAAAATCGGGGGCAAAAACTTCTGCTTTTCAGCAAAAGCGAGAGCTAAAAGGAAAAAAGAAAGCGAAAGCAGAATATGAACGTCGCAAGTAAGAAAAACAGTATTGCAGGAAATAAGCGTTAAAAGCGAAAAGGCGGGAAAGTAAATTTTCTCGTCATCCTTAACGTTAAAAGAGAAAAACAAAGCAGCACCAAGGCAGACGAGCAGACGAAGAGCGAGAACGGCAGGGTTTTCAAATCCTCCGTAAGTAACGCTGAGCAAAGCAAGAACTGCAAATGATGCGAGTGCATATTTATTTTTTTCTGCAAAAGCTTTGATTTTCATTTCTTAAATCCCTAACAGCTTCGCGAAGGAAGCGATATAAATAATATAAAATACAACGACAGCAAAATGTTTTTTGAAAAATGCCGTAATTTTATTGGCGGTTTCACAAACTGCTTCGTTTTTACGGTGAAGCATAAAAAGATAAAGCAGACACTGACTTGTGATAATTGCCGAAGTCCAACGGTTCCAGTTAAGACCGAAAATATATGCAGGAACGGTTGAAAGCGGATGAACAAGGCAGAGGAAAAACGTGAATTTTTCAGCTTTATCGTAAGATTTACGAAGAGCTTTAACCCAACCGCAAGCAAAAAGAACAAAAAGAGGTGCGAAAATAACAACTATTCCGAGAAGGTTGGATGCCGACATCGTTGTTGTAATTTCTTCAAGAATGAAGTCTGCTCCCGTTGTGTATTCGTTGGGGACAACACTCATCAGCCATTCTTTTGTGAGAGGCATATCAGCCTTCTGAAGCATAAATTCCGTCATCTCGTCAACGGAAGAAAATCCGCTTGCAACCCTTGTTTTAAGAGTTATCAGTCCAAGGGCAATAAGCGAAATATATGTTACCGCACAAAGCATACCGTCACGGAGATATTTTTTATTTCTGAACATATCGTAAAGCAATGCAATTGCAACGGGCACCATATAAAGGAGTAAATAAGCGTGGTGAATTGCTGTGCAGATAAGCATAACTATCGGCACACCGAAACGAAGAAATTTATTTTCGTTTAGTGCAAATGCAATAAGAGTGAGAAGAATAAGGTAAATGTCCGTAATGCCGAGCCACGATGCAAAAAGCGGCATAAAAATTGGTGAACCGAGCATAATTGCAATAAATCCTGTTACTGCACCTTTGTTTTCACAATGTCGGATTAAATATCCGCCAATCAAAGCGATCGCAAGGATTAATAAAACACAAACAATGAAAGAAAGTGTGAAAAGTAAACCGAGCGAAACCGTGTCGGTAAACCATGTGATAATTTCACCGATAAATGCACGAGGCATAAAACCGCGGCTGTAATCGCTCAGGTAAGTCAGAAGCTGCCAAAGGGGCATACCTTCTTCGTCGGGCACAAAAACAATAAGCTGTGCAAAAAGGAAGAAGAAAATACAAACTTCATATTTAGTTTTTTCGTAAAGTTTTTTTAACATACGAAACACCGTTATTCTGAATAAATATCCTTTGTGCCGTCGGGCAGTTCAACACCCTTGTCGTAAGTCACGATGAGGGTTGTGAATTTTTTATAGTCAAATGAATGAATCACGTTTTTCTCGATTGAAAACATATCTCCTGATTTGAAAGAATAAGTTTCTTCAACACCGTCTTTTTTTACAGTTACGTCAACTTCACCGTCAATGATGAAGAATGTTTCCTTGTTAAGCTTGTGGTAATGACCGCCCCTTAAAGAAGATGGGTTTGACTCAACATAATTCACCTGTGCAATATCACCGTGAAGAAGCTGCATAAGCTTTCCACGTTCATCATTGAATTCAAAATCAGGTTTTAAAATTTCAATCATAAAAATTCACCTTAAAAATTAGCAAAGGATTTGTTTTTGACAATATTATAAGTCTTGATAAGCTCTTCAATACCGTCGTCGAGAGTGTACTCGGGCTTCCAACCCGTGCTTTCAAGTCTGTCGTTTGAAACGATATAGTTTCTCTTGTCGGGGTCTTTGTTGATTTCTGATTCGAAGAAAGTGAAAGAGGGGATATGCTCCCTGATTTTTTCGCAAAGCTCAATTTTTGAAAGGTTAGCGTCCGAAAGACCGCAGTTGTAAGCTTTGCCCTTCATTGCTTCAAAGTTATTGATAGCGTGAATATATGCACCGACAACATCACGGATGTGAATGAAGTTTCTTTTGAAATGACCTTCAAAAATAATCATCGTCTTGTCGTTCACGGCACGGTAAACAAAATCGTTTACAAGCAGGTCGAGCCTCATTCTCGGTGATGCTCCGAAAACTGTTGCAAAACGGAAGGTGAGTGAATTGCCGCTTTCAAGAATTGCCTTTTCAGCCTCGGCTTTAGTTGTGCCGTAAAGTGAAATCGGATTAAGCGGAGTTTCTTCCGTACAGTAGATGCTGCCGTCCGATGTACCGTATCCGCTGTTTGTACAGGGGAAGATAATCTTCTGTTCAGGCTTTCTTAATTCAAGAAGCGTAAGGATTGCGTCAAGGTTTGTTGTTCTTGCCGCAACCTTGTCGTAATCGCAAAGGGGAAAACCGACGAGTGCCGCAAGCGGAATTATTAAATCCGCACCGTCAATGAATTTTTCAACGGTGTCGCGGTCACGTGCATCACCGCGGATTACAGTGAAATTTTTATCATAGCAACAGTCAAGAAGTGCAGTCTGACCGAAGTAAAAGTTATCAAGAACGCTGACCTCGTGACCGAGCTTCAGCAGTTCGGGAACAAGCACACAGCCGATATAGCCTGCACCGCCCGTGATTGCAATTTTCATAATCATTTACCTCCGCCGTAAATAAGTTTTGTGCCCTCGTCTTCGAATTCAAACGGAATGATTCGTGACGGTTCAAAGATTTTTTTAACGTTTTCGCGTTTTTCTTCAGGTACATAAAGAAGCATAAATCCACCGCTTCCTGCACCAAGAATTTTTCCGCCGAGTGCACCTGCTTTTTTTGCTGAATCGTAAAGCTCGTCGATTTCGTTTGTACTGATTCTGTCCGAAAGCGTACGTTTTAATTTCCATGTATAGTCAAGCAGTCTGCCGAAATCATCAAGGCTGTTGCCTGAAATAAGGATTTTTTCGCCTTCGGAAACGAGCGATTTCATTTCGTTGAGCTCTGAAATCTTATGTGGTATGTTGTTCTGCTGCGCGACGGCAACCTCGCCCGAGAAATGCGAAAATCCCGTGAATACAAGAAGCAGATTGTTGTTGAACTGTTTCCTGTTTTTATGTGAAATATCAACGGGGAGAATCTTGTATCCGTCGGCATCAAATGTAATTTTGTTAAGTCCGCCAAAGGCAACTGCAAGCTGATCCTGAACACCGCCCGCTTCGTTGCAAAGAACTCTTTCAAGGTAAATTGCTTCTTTTGCAAGCTCCATTTTGCTGAGCTTTTCGCCCTTGAGAAGGTGAAGCTCGTTAAGAAGACCGACGGCGAAAGACGAGCTTGAACCGATACCCGAACGTGCGGGAAGGTCAGCGTCGTATGCGATCTGTACGCGGTCTGTGCCGATATACTTGAGTGCTTCTCTTACAAGAGGATGCTCAAGCTCATCAGGAGAGTTGAATCGCTCGATTTTTGAATATGTAAACTGATTTTTGTAATCAAAAAGTGCCGGCAATTCTCTAACGGTAACGTAGGAGTATTTGTTGAATGTTGCAGACAGAACACACCCGCCGTACTCGTTGAAGTACGCAGGAAAATCAGTTCCTCCTCCAAGGAAGGACATTCTGAACGGGGTTCTGGTCGTAAACATTTAATCAATCTCATCCTTTATAAAATCTGAAAGTTTTTTGTATTTTCGGGTATGCGGCACGTTGAGCGTGTTGTCGCTTCCTGTAAGGAAAATCGGGGTGCATCCCGCATCGATTGCGGCAAGGACATCCCTTTCTGAGTCGCCGACCATAAATGATTTTGAAAGGTCGATGTTAAAATCTTCGGCAGCTTTTTTTATCATACCTCCCGAAGGCTTGCGACAGTCACATTTGATTTTCAGTTCAGCTCTTTCACCCTCAAAGCCTTTGTCAGGGTGGTGAGGGCAGAAATAAAGAGCATCAATGTATGCACCTTCTTCACCAAGAAGAGTGTCAAGCTTTGCGTGGATTTCGTCAAGCACGGCAAAGCTCATCCGTCCCATTGCAATTGAAGGCTGATTTGTGATTATAATAGCAAGATAACCGCTGCGGTTAATTTTTTTGATTGCCTCTGCAGCTCCGCTTATAAGCTCAAGCTGTTTCGGGGATGTGATATATCCCTTATACTTGTTGATTGTACCGTCGCGGTCAAGGAAGATTGCCTTCTGCTTACGGTCGGCTCTTTTTGCGAAAACAATACCGTTTTCAACGTCGTCGGTAACGTGACGGAGCCTGTCCGAGGTACCCATATCCTTGACGTATTCCGCGGAATGATATGCATAAACTCTGCCTGTGTCGATGATCGGTTCAATAACATCTGCACGAAGATTGAGTTTCTCTTCGCTGTGATGAGCGTAAAGAACTTCTTTTGAAAGAATGTGAATACCTGCGTTCACACAGTTTTTGTAATTGCCGTGACCGTCGTTTTTAAACCAGTCTGTTACAATGTTGTCGTTGCATGCAACAAGTTCACTGTCATAGGGGTGAGAATTCGGATGAACGAAAAGAGTTGCAAGTGCATTGTTGCTCTTATGGAAATCAATCATCTTCTGAAAGTCGATGCTGAAAATAAGATCACCGTTGATAAGAAGAAAATTTTCGGACAGCTTTTCACGTATTTTGAAAAGTGCACCTGCTGTGCCGAGGGGGCTTTCCTCTTCGTAATATGTGATATTGACACCGAGCAGGGAGCCGTTACCGAAATAATTCATAATATGATTGCGCATATGGTGAACAACGATGATAATATCGGTAATGCCTGAATCGCGAAGGTTTTCAATTTGATATTCAAGTACAGGTCTGCCGCAGATTTCAATCATCGGCTTTGGCCTGTCGCTGTAAAAACGGGCAAGTCTTTTGCCAAATCCGCCTGCCATAATAACAGCCTTCATTTTATCACCTGTCATATGTTTATTTTAATCTCATCAACGCCGAGAACGGCTTTAAGAAGTGAATTGTCCATCGCGGTTGATGATGTGCGGGTTTCATAAAAAAGCTTCATAATTTCGGCTTCGGGAGTTTTTATTATATGTTTCATCGGAAGATTGTGTTTTTCTGCAATCAAAACTCCGACATCGTACTTGCTCAGGGAGTCGTCACCGCAAAGGTTCAGAGTCTGCGGAACATTTTCTTTGCTTGTGAGCTTAAAAAGTATATCTGCAACGCTCTCGTAATCAAGAGCTGAACGCCAAAGACCATCTGCAAGAGTGAAATCTTCGCCCTGAACAGTTTTTTCAACAATGTTGTCATAAAAATGCTTCTTGTTCTGAAGTATTGACGGGCCGATCATAAACGGTAAGCGGACAACGTTGAATCCGTAACTTGTAACAAGATTTTCGGCTTCAAGCTTCTGTCTGCCGTATTCGCTTACGGGAGAGGTGATATCACTTTCCTTGAAACACGGAATATCTTCTGTGTTTTCCCCGTAGACACAATCGGTTGACGAAAAATAAAGATTCTTTGCATCCTTGAATGTGTCAAGAAAATTCTTCAGTGCAGTTATATTTATATTCCTTGCAAATTCCGGTTCACGTTTGACGAGGTCAAGGTTGTGACAGGCGGAAAAGTAGAAAATACTGCAGTCTGAAATATCACCTGCAAGTTCAGCAAGGTTGTTAATGTCTTCTTCGTTTGTAACGTCGAGCTTCGTCCACTCAACCCTACCTTCAAAAAGGCTTTCTTTTTTGCCGTGATAGGTAGCAAGTGTTCTCCTGTCAGTGTTGCTGACAAGAGTTTTCAAAACGTATGAGCCTAAAAAACCGTTTGCACCGATAATAATGTACATACTGCCACCTCTGAGCATATATATTACATTCTAACACACACAAGACTTTTATTCAACAGTAAAATGTTTAAACAGAAACAAAAGTGCAATACTTTTAGAAACGGAAAATAAATACAAAGTTAACAAAGAATTCATAAATAAACTGTTGACAAAACCGCCACAGAGTTGTATATTATAAGTGCAGTTAGCACTCAAACGAAAAGAGTGCTAACGGTGCTAAAGGCGGTGAGAGAATGGAACTCAGTCAGAGAAAAGAAAAGATACTCGCTGCTGTTGTAGAGCATTATATAAAGACGGGCGAGCCTGTTGGTTCCAAGACTCTTTTGTCTGCACTTGATATAACAGTATCGAGTGCAACCATCAGAAATGAGATGGCGGAGCTTGTTGCTCTCGGTTTCCTTGAGCAGCCGCACACTTCGGCAGGACGTATTCCTACAAACGAAGGTTACCGCTATTACGTTGACAGGCTGATGGGTGTCCGTCCGCTTGATGAATCCGTTAAAAGGCAGATTGAAGCAGGCGTTTCTTTAAAGAATGCAAGCCCGGAAGCAATCCTTGCAAAGGCAAGCGAATTCCTTGCAGATATGACGGACTGTGCCGCGGTTTCAACAACTCCCTCGGGTGAAAATGCAACGATAAAACGAGTTGAGTTCGTCCCCGTAGGGACAAGAACGGGAATGATAGTCCTGCTTACTTCAACGGGAGTTATCAAAAGCAAGGTTTGCAGAAGCGATGTTGACCTTAACTCTTCAATGATTGAAAAGTTTTATAACATCGTCAAATCTTCTTTCCTTGGTCTTCCGCTTGATGAAATCGACACGGCTACGCTTCAGACACTGGTTGCTTCAATGGGTATGGACGCACTGACGATGATTCCTTTCGTTTCGGCAGTTTCCGAGCTTGCACAGGAAGCAATGCAGACGATGGTAATGCTTGGCGGACAGTCAAACATCCTTCGTTACCGTGAGGATTACGGCACAACAGCTTACGAGCTTATGGATTTTCTTCGCAGAGGTGAGCCGATAAGTCAGCTGCTTGCAAACAGCAAAGAGGACTTCGATGTTAAAATCGGCGGAGAAAACAAATTCAAACAGCTTGAAAATTCAAGCGTAATAATGGCACACTACAACATTGACGGCGATAATCGAGGCTCGATCGGAATAATCGGCCCGACAAGAATAGATTATGCAAGTCTTATACCGAGCGTAAGGTATCTTACCAATCTTGTTGGTGAGTTGCTGACACAGACGCTCAATGACGACTGAAAGGAATGAATCTGATTGGCAAAGGATAAGAAAAAGAACAATGCCGAAGAAGAAGTAATCGAGCAGGAAGTTAACGAAGCTGCAGAGCCTTCAAAGGAAGAGGAACTTCAGAAACAGCTTGATGAAAAAAATGATCAGCTTTTAAGAATGGCTGCGGAGTACGACAACTTCCGCAAACGTTCACAGAGAGAAAAAGAAGCACTTTATGCGGAATGCAAGGCTTCAGTTATTAACGCACTTTTACCCGTAGCTGATAATTTTGACAGAATTTTTGCAAATCCCGACGGAACACTTGAGGATTACAAAAAAGGTGTTGAAATGACATTCAAACAGTTCAGCGACGTGTTCAAAAGCCTCGGCATCGAACCGTTCGGTGAGGTTGGCGAAGAATTTGACCCCAACATTCACAATGCAGTAATGCACACAGAAGACGATTCGGTAGGCGAGAATACAATCACAACAGTAATTGTCAAAGGCTATAAGCTCGGCGACAAAATCATCCGTCCTGCTATGGTAGCAGTGGCGAACTAAACATATTATTATTTGGAGGAAAACTATTATGGCAAAGATTATCGGTATCGACTTAGGTACAACAAACTCATGTGTATCAGTTATTGAAGGCGGCGAGCCTGTTGTTATCGCAAATGCAGAAGGCGCAAGAACAACTCCGTCAGTTGTAGGTTGCGGCAAGAACGGTGAAAGAATGGTTGGCCAGGTTGCAAAGAGACAGGCTATCACAAATCCTGACAGAACAGTTGCATCAATCAAGCGTCAGATGGGTACAGATTACAAAGTAACAATCGACGACAAGAAGTACACTCCGCAGGAAATTTCTGCAATGATTCTTCAGAAGCTTAAGACAGACGCTGAAGCATATCTCGGC
>JAZRNR010000172.1:0-22077 GCA_045648305.1 Acutalibacteraceae bacterium | reverse complement strand
AAACTTTTAATTTTAAGGAGATTTTATGATAGCTAAAGATATTAAATATGTCGGTGTAAATGATAGGGAAATTGATTTGTTTGAGGGTCAGTATATCGTGCCTGAAGGTATGGCATACAACTCATATATTGTTGAAGATGAAAAAATAGCGGTTTTCGATACCGTTGATGCCGCATTCGGCGATGAATGGCTTGGTAATATCAAGAAGGCTCTTGGCGATAAAACTCCCGATTATCTTATCGTTCAGCATATGGAGCCCGACCATTCTGCAAACATAACAAAATTTACAGATGCATATCCTGCTGCCGTTGTTGTTGCAACAGATAAGGCTTTTGTTATGATGAAAAAGTTCTTCGGTGTTGATTATGCCGATAACAGACTTGTTGTAAAAGACGGCGATACTCTTTCGCTCGGCACCCACGAGCTCACCTTCTGCACCGCCCCCATGGTGCATTGGCCCGAAGTAATTATGACCTATGACAGCTATGCAAAGGTGCTTTTCTCAGCAGATGCTTTCGGCAAATTCGGCGCACTCGATGCCGATGAAGACTGGGCTTGCGAAGCAAGAAGATATTATTTCGGCATCGTCGGCAAATACGGTGTTCAGGTTCAGGCGCTTCTTAAAAAGCTTGCAACTCTTGACGTTGAAATAATCTGTCCGTTGCACGGCCCGATTCTTACTGAGAACCTCGGTTATTATATAAATCTTTACGACATCTGGTCATCATACGGTGTTGAGAGCGAGGGTATTGTTATCGCATATACTTCTGTTTACGGAAACACAAAGGCTGCAGCCGAATTGCTCGCAGAAAAACTCAAGGCTAAAGGCTGCCCGAAGGTTGTTCTTAATGACCTTGCACGCTGTGATATGCACGAGGCAATTGAAGATGCATTCCGTTACGGTAAGCTCGTCCTTGCAACAACAACATACAACGGTGATGTTTTCCCGTTTATGAAGGATTTTATCAATCATCTTACAGAAAGATTTTATCAGAACAGAACGGTGGCATTCGTTGAAAACGGTTCATGGGGTCCTGTTGCTGCAAAGATGATGAGAAAAATGCTTGAAGGTTCAAAGAATATCACTTTTGCAGAAAATATTGTTCAGATTAAATCTGCACTCAACGAAACCAGCATTGCTGCTATAGATGCTCTTTGCGACGAGCTTTGTGATTGAGAATAATATTTTTCACGTAAACAGAGTTGATGAAAGTCAGCTCTGTTTTTTATTGTTTATAACTTGATGAATTTGATTTTCTAAGTTATAGTGATTTTACATTTTATTCTCTTTGTATTGAACAAACAAAAATAAAATGCTATAATAAAATGTAAAATTATTTAATTCAGGAGGCGCAGATATGAAAATGAAAAAAACAATAGCTGTTGTTTTGACTTTTACGATGATGCTGAGCTTCAGCTTCTTGTCGTTGTCACAGCCGACATTGCAGAAAATTTTATCGGATATGTTCATTATAAGTGCATATGCCGTTGACGATGTTATTTCAAAATATGCACCCGACGGTACACGCGACGTTGCAGTCGATGCAGCAGTTACAGCCTCAAGCAGTTATACATCAGGTACGGGTCAGTGGGATCTTGCGAGAATAAATGACGGTACGCTTTTTTATAACGGCGGTGAGTTCGGCTATAACGGAAACGCAGGCTTCACATCTCATCCCGACGAAGTGCCGTATCATCCGACTAATATGACACAGGAGCAGAAGGATGCTGCCGTTGCAGAGTCAAAAACAAAGCCTCTCTGGGTGGCATTTGATCTTGAAGGTTTCTACGATGTCAGCAGAGTAACTCTTTTCCGCCATGGTGCTTTCCCCGATACTTTTGAAATTCAGGTTTCGGATGACGGAGCAAGCTACCGCACAGTTGCAACAAAAAGCGGCTATGCAGGATACACGCAGGAAGCTCTTTCGATTGATTTTTCAACTGTCAGAACAAGATATATCCGTATTTATGTTACGGTGAGAGGAAACCTTGACGGAAACTATATACACCTTGTTCAGCTTGGTGAAATTGCTGTTTACGGTAATGTAGTTGCCGCAACAAATAACGGACTCAGTATTGATACTTATGCTCCTGAAAATTGCATAAATCTTGCAATTGACAGCAAGGTAACGGCAACGGAAAGCTATGAAGAGGGCGAAAAATGGGGTGTTCACAATGTAAATGACGGCGACACACAGAGAAACGGCGGCTATTCAAGTGAACCTGTCAACCGTGCAATGAATATCGATTTCAAGCTCGGCAATGTTGCAGAGCTTAAGAGACTTGTTATTTTCCCGAACGGTGTTGCTCCCAAGGTTTTTGAAATTCAGACATCATTCGACGGTGTGACATATAAAACCGTTAAAACTGTAACAAATTCTACACGGTATCCGAACAGCCCGATGGTATATGAGCTGTCCGCACCGACATTTGCGTCTTATGTGCGCATAAATGTGCTTGAGAGGTTTTCAGAAGACGGATATTATGTTCAGTTTGCTGAAGTCGGTGTTTACGGTATAAAGAATGCTTATAATGCAGCACTTAATAAGACGAAAGTCAAGCTCGTTCCCGGTAATGAACTGCAGCTTGAGCTCAAGGTTGATCAGCTCAATTCGTTTGATCCCTATGAGCATAAGCTTGTGTGGAAATCGCTCGATTCATCCGTTGCAAAGGTTGATGCAAACGGTCTTGTAACTGCTGTTGCGGAAGGTGAAACAAAGGTTACTGTCACGAATGAAGCAATAGGCTATTCAGCTTCGGTCAATGTCAGTGTTTATAATAAAATACCCTATGTCCGTGACGAGATGACGGTTTCAATCTTTGCACCGCCTTTGGGCGATCTTTTCACGGATGAGCAGTATCAGCGCCTTGCAGATGCAGATGTTGACCTTCTTCTAAATACATATAATGTATACACCCTTGAAGATAACCTCAAGCTTCTCAACATGGCTGAAAAGTACGGAATGAACGCAATTGCCGCTGATATGCGATTCAGGGCAGAGGCTCCGAATGTTTCAAAAGAGCTTGTCGAAGAAGTTTATAAAGATTACAGTGGTATTTCAAACCTCGAAGGCTTTTATATCTATGACGAACCATGGAATCCGAATGTCTATGCCGATATGGCAAACAACATTGCTGCAACGGTACCCGGCGGATTTATCTATCTTAACCTTTTTCCGGGATTTATCTATAATTCGTATGAGCAGTATCAGTACACTGCAGATGACCTCGCAGCTCTGACAAACGGTGACGTTGAGCTTATGTTTGATGTTTATCCGTTTATGCAGGACGGAACAACTGATTATAAGCTTATGTTTGATTCGCTTGATTCAATCAGACGTTCAGGTCTTAAGTACGGTGTAAATACTGCAGCCTGCGTTCAGGCGATAGGATATGGTCCCGTCGGCGGTGAGCTTGTAAAGAGAATTCCGACGGAGCAGGATATACTTTATCAGAATATGGCATATCTTGCGTACGGTATGAAGCATGTTTCATATTGGAAGTACAGTGCAGAAGCAGACAACGGAATGGAGAATTATTCCGTCTGCCCGATTGATGAAAATGGTAATCCGACCGCTGTTTACTATCATATGAAAAAGGTCAATCCGATCATTCACACTCTTGGTGAAACTCTCATCAACTGCGATGCAAAGGAAGTTTACCTTGCAGGTAATAATGTTTACGGTCAGAATGCCGTACCTGCTGATTTCTTTGTTCAGTCAACGGACAGCTCCAAGAGCCTTATCCTTTCTTATATGGCAGACAGAGATACGGGCAGAAACTATCTTATGGTTGTAAATAATGACCTTAGCAAGGATGTTACGGCAACCCTTCGCTTTGCAAACGGTATCAATACAGTTCAGAAGCTTAATAACAGCACAGGCGCATGGACAACAGCTTCTGCAAGCGGAAATTATTACCTCAATCTGGAAGCGGGTGGAGCAGCTCTGATTGCTCTTCCTGAAAATTACAGATATGAGGAAGCAAAGGCTGAAGCAGGTTCAAATGAGCTTTATCACGCAACGGTTTACGGTAACAGCTCTCTCGGCACACCCGGCACTCGCGATGAAATGCTTCCGGGCTGGTATCTCAGCTGCCTTACGGACGGTTACATCAGTGCAAATGCTTCCAAGGGTCTTAACGGCTGGTGTTCAGAGCTTAAGGATGAATCTTTCGAAACATTCGTGAAGCTTGATCTCGGTGCTGTTAAAACTCTCAATTCGCTCACTCTTCACGCTGCCGACACATCAACGGGTTATAGCGGATATTTCCCGAAATCGTTTACCGTCAGTGGCTCAAAGGACGGCGAAATATGGTCAACTCTCGCTACTGAAACGAATGTTTCTGTCAGCGACTATATGACGGTTGATTTCAATTCAACGGATATGCGTTACATTAAAATTGATATAACCGAAATGAACTCAATCGGCGGTAAATATGCCGCAGCTCTTGCCGAAATTGAAACAAACGGTGAGGTCGCAATTACTCGTTATAAAACCGTTGCCGAAGATTCAAACGGCTTCTATGCCTATATGAACTGCGTCAATACGGAATATATCAAAACTCCGGTATGGACAGATTATAACGGTCAGGATGATATCATCTGGCACGAAGGTGAACGCGGAAACTGGACAATCAACGGCTTCACTTATAACTTCAGAGCATATATTCCGATTTCTGCGCATAATAATGAGAGAGGAAAATATACCGTTCATCTTTATGCGTATAACAGCAAGGGTGAAACTTCAAAGGGAACAAGCTTTGAATTCTCTTCAAATGTTATTTTTGACCTGAACTATGGTAACGTTTCTCCAAACCTTATGGCAGGTCTCGATTCACTTTCATCTGGAGGCGGAGTAACGGCTTCTTACGATGCAAATGCGGAAATCGTTACCCTTAACGGTACTCTTGCAAGCAGCATCAATCTTCAGCCTTATATCGAAATCAATGCCGATATAAAGGAAGGCGATACTATCCGTGCAACCCTTGAACCCGTCAGCGGAAGCATGACAAACGGAATTATCGTTCTTGAACTTTTCAATGATGCACTTGCAAATCCTGACGGAAAGCGTCATGTTGCAGACATCATTTCTGCAGGAAGCGTTGATATTCCTATCAATACGCAGAAGGCTGCAAATGAAATTTCGGGATATAAATTCTGGCTCTATCACGACGGCAGAGGACAGAGCTTTAATAACTTTAAGTTCAGAATCAAGCTCGAAGTTGTGAAGGGTGAAAAAGCATATTCACCTTCAGGAAAAACTCTTGATTACGGTGAAGCTTACGGTGCACTCTGGCAGCCGACACGTGATGATGCAGAGTTTATCGGTTGGTTTACTCAGCCGACGGGTGGTACGCAGATAACAGCTTCAACCGTCAATCATGGAGTAACGGATGTTGTTCTTTATGCTCAGTGGAAAGAGATGGAAGCAGAGTATATCTTCAATCTTTATGCGGGTATAACGAAGGATGTGCTTGAAAGAGATTATCTCAATCACCAAAATGTAACTTATACTTATGAGTTTGTGAACGATACTCAGACTCTCGGTACGGGTACAAAAATTTCTGTGACGGATAATGCGACGGGTAAGGTTGTCAAAAAATATGAGCTTGTCATTTTTGGCGACGTAAATTCCGACGGTTGGTATGACGGTCAGGATGCAGTTTATGTTGATGCGATTATTTCAAAGCTTCTTACAGAAGAGATGATCGGCGGGGCAAGGATGCTTGCTGCAGACTGTACACACGACGGTAATATCACAGAGCATGATACGGATATTCTTAAAAAGGCAGGTCTTCTTCTTGATTCAATTGACCAGAACAAGACGATTGAGGAGCTTCAGACAATGTCAGAGTGGAACGAGTATGTAAGCCTCATTTCACAGGAACCGGAGATTGTTGAACCGGAAGAAACAGAACCTGAAGAAGATAAGTTCTCTGTTGTCACATTGATTATGGAATGGATTAATTTTGTGTCAGGTATTCTGGAAATTATCTGGAAGTATTTTGTTAAATAAAAATTAAGGTTTTAAATGGTGGTTTTTTAAATAAAACCACCATTTATTATTGACTTTACAAATATCTTGTAATATACTCTTGTATATTTTGGAGGTATAATTATATGCAAAGGTCCCATTTCAGGAAATTGATAGCGGTGATTTTATCCGCTGTTTTTATTTTTTTAACATTCGTAACAAGTATAGTTGTTACGTCAGCAGTACAGTCGTTTGGCGATGTTGATAATGATGGAAAAATCAATTCTTCCGATGCTCTGATTGTTCTTCAGGTGTCGGTAAAGAAAAAAGAAAAAAAGGAAGATATATTTCTTTACGGCGATGTTGATGTAAACGGAAAGCTTAATTCAACGGATGCTCTTTTGATTTTACAGAAATCGGTTGGTGAAGTAATAGCTGTTACGGATTTTTCACTCAATGTGCAGGATAAAACAGTAAGCACAGGTACAACCTTAAAACTCGAGGCTGTTGATTTTATACCTAAAATAGCAAGCAATATAACAGTTGAATGGTTGTCTTCGGATACAACTGTTGCAACGGTAGATTCGAAAGGAACGGTAAAAACAGTTAAACCGGGTAAAGTGAAAATCACAGCAAAGTCAACGGATGGATCAAAGATAGAAAAATCAGTAAATATTACAGTTGCTCCGGTTATAAGTTCGGTTAAGGTTGATAAAACGCAAATTACTCTTGAACAAGGGTCAAAATATAGTCAGAAACTGACTTTTGCACCAAATGATGTTATTAACAAAGCAATGACATGGAGTTCTTCAAATACGGATATTGCGGTTGTTGATAAAAACGGTGTCATAAAAGCAGAGCGAATAGGAACAGCAACAATTACAGGAACAACCACAGACGGAACAAAAAAGACGGTTTCTTGTAAAGTTACTGTTGTTGCAATGAAAATTCCTTATGTAAACCAGATGCCCAAATATCCGACAGGATGTGAGGCGGCTTCGTGCTGCATGCTTCTTAAGTATTATGGATATAAAATCACACTTGATGAGATGATTGGTCTTATCCCCAGAAAGAATCTTTACAAGAAAAACGGCAAAACTTACGGTCCGGATATTAATGAAATGTTTGTTGGAAATCCCAAAAGCACATATACAAGTGCCAACCCGGGATATGGTGTGTTTTCACCTGCGGTAACAAAAGCTTTGCAGAAAGCGATTGATGAACGCGGAGGGGGTTATACTGCAGTAAAAATCAGCGGATGTACGTTCCAACAACTTCTTAAGTATATCAAGGATGGCTCACCGGCAATTGTTTGGGCTACATATAAGATGCAGAAGCCCAAAACTGTAAATGCTTGGTATATTGAAAGCACGGGAAAATATTTTGAATATCCTCGAGGAACTCATGTTATGATTTTATCGGGATATTCACCTACATCAGTTACAACTGTTGACCCATATAACAACGGAGTTATTACTTTCGGAATGGGTAAATTCAAGGAGAAATGGGAGCTTTTGGGACAGCAGGCTATCGTTCTTGTGAAAAACAAATAATTATTGACATTTAACTTTTTTAGTGTTATCATTCATTTAATAACTGTGACGAAGAGGGCAGAGCCTGAAGTTTTAAGAGAGTCAGCGTACGGTGCGAGCTGATAACGGATTCCTCAATGCCTATGGCTTCCGAGTTGAAAGCTTGAAATCAAGTAGGGCTTTTCGTGCTACCGCGTTAAGGTATAGGACTTGTCAGAGTCTAAAGGTGGCAGTTTTTACTGCAATTTGAGTGGTACCGCGGGTATATTTCCCGTCTCAAAGTTTTCGCTTTGGGACGGTTTTTATTTTCTTTTGGAGGTAATTTATTATGAGCGATTTAAGAATTGAAACTAAATGCGTTCAGGGTGGCTACACACCGGGTAACGGTGAACCCAGACAGATTCCGATTATTCAGAGCACAACTTTCAAATATGCTACAAGTGAAGATATGGGTAAGCTTTTTGACCTTGAAGCAGAAGGTTATTTCTATACAAGACTTCAGAATCCTACAAACGATGCAGTTGCAAGAAAAATCTGTGAGCTTGAGGGCGGTACAGCTGCAATGCTTACTTCTTCAGGTCAGGCAGCTTCTTTCTACTCTGTTTTCAATATTGCATCTTGCGGAGATCACGTTGTTTCTTCTTCAACAATTTACGGCGGAACATACAATCTTTTCGCAGTTACAATGAAGAGAATGGGCATCGAATTCACTTTCGTTGAGCCTGATTGCTCCGACGAAGAGCTTGAAGCAGCATTCAGACCGAACACAAAGGCTGTTTTCGGTGAAACAATTGCAAACCCTGCTCTCAATGTTTTTGATATTGAACGTTTTGCAAAGGCAGCTCACGCACATGGTGTGCCGCTTATCGTGGATAATACATTTGCAACTCCCGTTAACTGCCGTCCGTTTGAGTGGGGCGCAGACATCGTAACTCATTCAACAACAAAGTATATGGACGGTCACGGTGCAGGCGTTGGCGGTTGCATCGTTGATTCAGGTAAGTTCGATTGGACAAAGTATCCGGACAAATTCCCGGGTCTCTGCACTCCTGACGACAGCTACCATGGTGTAACATATACCGAGCGTTTTGGTCTTGAAGGTGCATTTATTACAAAGGCAACGGCACAGCTTATGCGTGACTTCGGTTCAATCCAGTCTCCGCAGAACGCTTTCCTTCTCAATCTCGGCCTTGAAAGCCTTCACGTAAGAATGGCAAGACATTGCGAAAACGGTCTTGCGGTTGCAAAATTCCTTCAGTCAAGTGACAAGGTTGATTGGGTAAAATATCCTTCACTTGAAGGTGACAATAGCTACGAACTTGCACAGAAATATCTCCCGAAGGGATCCTGCGGTGTTGTAAGCTTCGGCCTGAAGGGTGGCAGAGCTGCTGCAGAAACATTTATGAAAAATCTTAAAATTGCCGCAATCGAAACACATGTTGCAGATGCAAGAACATGTTGTCTTCATCCTGCAAGTGCAACTCACCGTCAGATGAACGACGAAGAGCTTGCAGCAGCAGGTGTACCTGCAAACCTTGTACGTTTTTCATGCGGTCTTGAAAGTGCTGAAGATCTTATCGAAGATATCGCACAGGCACTTGAAAAAGTTGCAGATTAATAGTTGATTAAGAGTTGATAATTTATGCCGATTAAAATTCCCAACGAGCTCCCTGCAGTAAGGGTGCTTAATGAAGAGAATATATTTGTTATGACGGAAACCCGTGCTATAACGCAGGATATCCGTCCGCTTAAAATCCTGCTTCTTAACCTTATGCCCAAGAAGATTGAGACCGAAACACAGTTTGCACGTCTTCTCGGTAACTCTCCGTTGCAGGTTGAGCTTGAGCTTATCCACACAAGCTCTCACAAATCAAAGCACACATCAGCTGAGCATCTTCTGACATTCTATAAGACTTTTGAGGAAATCAAGCACAAAAAGTATGACGGAATGATTATAACAGGTGCACCCGTTGAGCTTATGGACTTTGAAGAGGTAGAGTATTGGAACGAGCTTTGTGAAATTATGGAATGGAGCAAAACTCACGTTACAAGTACATTCCATATCTGCTGGGGTGCTCAGGCAGGACTTTACTACCATTTCGGTATCGACAAGTTCAGACTTGATAAGAAGATTTCAGGCGTCTATCCGCATACTGTGGATTACAAACGCTCAATTCTTTTCCGCGGTTTTGACGATGTGTTTATGGTGCCGCAGTCGCGCTATACATCAATCAGCCGTGAAGACGTTGAAAAGGTTGAAGAACTTAAGATTCTCGCTTCGTCCGAAGAAACAGGCGTGTATGCGGTTTCGAGTGAAAACGGAAAGCAGATTTTCGTAACAGGTCATTCCGAATACGATGCAACAACGCTTCGTGACGAATATTTCCGTGACAGAGAAAAAGGTCTTGATATTCAGATTCCGAAGAATTACTTCCCGGATGATGACCCGACAAAGATGCCGCTTGCAACGTGGCGTTCGCATGCAAATCTTCTTTTCTCAAACTGGCTTAACTACTTCGTTTACCAGACTACACCGTACGATATCGACAGTATATAAAAATTTAAGGAGTCGTGAATCACGACTACTTTTTCTTTATGATTTTTGAAATTATGAAAATTAATAAAATGAAAATCACGATTCCCGTCATAACTCCGCAGGTGTCAACAAACATATCAAAAACACGGCAAGCTCTTTCGGGAACAAAGTGCTGATGAATTTCATCACTTGCCGCATACAGAAAGCAGGGGATGAGAGGAACATAAAATTTCTGCTTCCCGAATGTGTAATGAATTGCACCTGTCATACAGAAGCCGAGAGCGGCAAACTCGCTGAAATGTGCAAGCTTACGAAGCGTGTTGTGGGAAATGAAATTTCCGATAAATTCGATTATTTTGGAAAGCAGATTCTGGCTGACTTCTTCCGATTCCTCTCCCGTAGCAGCTGAAAACATGAAAATTATATACATAATCGCTACACTTAAAATCCAGAAAATCACAGCAAGAAATTTGTTTTTATTAAGGAAAATCAATCAGCTCAAACCTCCGCTTATAAAACATATACTTTCAAACACGGGTGAAGCGTAAATGTTTTCTGCTTCACTGCTGAATACAAAATAATCTCCGTGATTGTGAAGCGGAAGGAAAACAGCACTGTCAAGAAGCATCTGCTCGGCTTTCTTAATGTCTGCAAGGATTACCGCACCTGCAGAAGTGCGGATAATCTTCTCAAGAAGTCCGTCAAATTCGGATGATGAATAGCCGAATATATTTTTGCTGTTTTCTGTTGTGAAAATTTTCAGCATATCAAATGCTGTGGAAGAGCTTGCGGTAATTTCAGTTACAGCAAGCTGATACTTGCCGTTTCTGACTGAATCCTTAAGTGTTTCTGCACTGACTGCTTCAACCTTTGCGACGATTGATGTGCTTAAAACTCTCTGCCAGTTCTGAATAATGCCCTGTATAATGCCAAGGTATTCCTGCGGACAGATGATTTTGATTGTGGCAGATTCTTTTTCAATTTCTTTAAGACCGTTGTTCCAAAGCTCAAGTGCAGCCACTTCATTGTATTGGGGTACGGTCAGGTTTCCTGCTGCCTGTCTGTACGATGAATTCGCATAACGGCAGGCTTCGGGTATGATACCTCCGGCAACACCGAGTGCACGGGATGGCGCATCAGTTCCTTCAGTTTTTGTAAGCATAACAAGTGCTTTTCTGAGATTTTCGTTACTGAGAAAAGCATCTTTACAGTTAAATGCAATTCCGTAAACAGAGTTTTTGCTTACTGCAAAATTCATTTTTGTATCTTCAAGAGTAAATTTTGCCGAGTCTGAAATATAGGCTGAGTGATAATCGTTTTGTTTGAGCTTGGAAATAACAGACTCTTCTTCTTTGTTGATGTTGAAATAAACTGCTGTCGGCCTAACTTTTTCGTTACCCTTGTAGCCTTCATTTCTGTATATAACAAGCGAATGGTCAACCGTCCATCTGCCAAGGTAAAAAGGACCGTTGCAGAAGGTGTATTTAAGTTCAAGACCGTATTTCGCATGTGTTGCCTTGAAAAATTCTTCATTGCAGGGCATACACAGCGGAAGTGTAAGAATACGGAGAAAATCGGGCTCAGGTCTTTCGAGGGTTATAACAAGTGTGCTGTCATCCGTCGCTTTAACACCGAGTGTGGATTTGTCCGCTTCACCGTTGTGAATTTTCTGAGCATTTTTAATGCAGTAGAGCTTGTCTGCATCGGGAGAGTCAGTAATTTTATCGACAGCTCTTTTAAGTCCGAATTCAAAATCGTGTGCCGTAACCTGAGTTTCGAAATTCTCCATATAGTTTTCGTCATCAAGCACGTCTTTATATGTTTTAAGAAGCTGCCAGTTGGTGTCTTCACGAAGCTTGAACGTGTATTCGAGCCCGTTAGCGGAAACCGTCCAGCTTTCCGCAACACCTGGAACAACCTTGTGCTCTTTGTCGAGCCTTACAAGACCTTCAAAGCAGTTGTTGATGATTGTTTTAGCGGTGAGTGTTTCGGCAATCTGCGGGTCAAGGCAAAGCGGGTCAGACGAAATCGGCATAACAAGGCTTACATCGTCATCGTCACCGCAGGCACTGAATGTACATAAAAACAAAACCGCCGAAAGCAGTATGCAAAGTAATTTTTTTATCATAGAAAAACCTCTTCTACACTAATGAAGTTTTGTAATAAACCTGAAATTTGACAGAAGTATTATAACAAAATAAAATAAAAAAAGCCATATATTTTTAAGAATTTATATTGTTTATTATGAATTAATTTGGTATAATAT
The DNA here is from genome assembly GCA_045648305.1 of Acutalibacteraceae bacterium. GTDB lineage: Bacteria > Bacillota > Clostridia > Oscillospirales > Acutalibacteraceae > CAG-488. Next base: position 9,768 of record JAZRNR010000172.1, on the reverse strand, counting down.
TTTAAATATTTTTTAACGGAAGTGATTATTTGACAGATATACTTGTTTTGATTGTCACGGTTTTAGCTGTTGTTATAGTTGCTTTGCTTTTTGTTGTAATAAAAAGCGTTAAGTCAGGCGGTGATTCACAAAAGGTTGCGGAGCTTGAAAAGCAGGTTTCGGCTCTTTCGATGTACCTTCAGCGTGTTATGGGAAGCAATGCCGAAGAGTTTGAAAGAAACCGACGCGAGCTTAACGAAAGTCTTCATTTTATGACTTCGAAGCTTGACGAAATGACAAAGCAGAATTACGAAACGCTTATCAAGCTTAACAAAGATATGACGGATTCTTTGAATCTTATCCGTACAAGCAGTGCAGAGCTTAACGAAAAGCAGACCCGTACTCTTGATGCCGCAATCGGCAGAATGCAGGAAAGCAACGAAAAGAAGCTTGACCAGATGCGTGAAACCGTTGACGAAAAGCTTACGGCAACTCTTTCAACAAGGCTTGATTCTTCTTTCAAAACTGTTTCGGAACAGCTTGAAAATGTTTATAAATCTCTTGGTGAAATGAAAGAGCTTTCAACAGGTGTTACGACGAACGTTACGGCTCTTAACCGTGTTCTTACAAATGTCAAAGCACGAGGCACCTGGGCAGAAATTCAGCTTGAAGGAATCCTTGACCAGACAATTCCGAATATGTACGTCAAAAATTATGCGGCTGTTCCGGGGTCAAGAGACCTTGTTGAGTTTGCGGTAAAAATCCCGTCAAGTGACGATTCTTCAAAGATTACATATCTTCCGATTGACTCAAAGTTCCCGATGGAAGACTACAAACGAGTATGCGAAGCGGCAGACAATGCGGATGCAGTTGCACTTGCAGCTGCAAGAAAGGCTCTTTACGACAGAGTGCTTACGGAAGCAAAAACAATCAAAAAATATATCAATGTTCCTTCAACAACACCGTTTGCAATTATGTACCTTGCAACTGAAGGTCTTTATGCGGAGATTACATCATCAAGCTCGGACATACTTGATAAAATCCAGCGTGAAAACATTATGGTTGCAGGTCCGACAACGATTATTGCATTGCTTAATACCTTGTCAATGGGCTTCAAGGCAGTTGCAATAAACGAAAAGGCGAACGAAGTGCGTCAGCTCCTTGCCGTAACAAAGGCACAGTACGAAAAATTCGGTACAGTGCTCGAAAAGGCAAGAAAGAAGATTGACGAAGCGGGCAAATCCCTTGACGAAGCGCAGGACAGAAACCGTATCATTCAGAAAAAACTCAAGAACATTGAGGAAATTGACACAGCTGCCGCTGAGGATTACCTTGGCATCGGCGAAAACTTCACTCAGGCTTAAGCAAATTTAGCATAAAGGAGAAAAAACTATGAGAAAGTCAACACGAATCTCAAAAAAGATTCTGTCAGCAGTTTTTGCATTGGTATTGTTACTTTCAGTAATTCCGATGAATGTAAACGCTGTGGACAGCATCAAATCAGCGGTTCTTCCGGAGAAAACATTGAGTATCGGTGCAATTTCTGATATTCACTACTATCCTGAAGAGCTTACAGATAACTATGGTGAAGCTTTTATGGATTCACTCACAACATCAATCGGCAGAGAGCCATATGAATCAGAAGGACTTCTTGATTCGGCATTGGCAGCGTTTGAGGAACACGCAAAGACAAACGGAATGGAGTACGTTATTGTTTCGGGCGACCTCTCAGCTAACGGTGAATATGTGGCTCACGAAAAGTTTGCAGAACGTATGGAGCAGTTCGAGGCTGAAACAGGTCTTAAGGTTCTTGTCACTTGCGGTAACCACGATATAAACAGAACAGATACTGCAACTACATTTGAAAACGGCTATGAAGAGAAGGCAAAGGCAATCACTCCCGAAGAGTTCCTTGAGGTTTATGAAAACCTTGGATATGACCTTGCTTATCATACATACAAGCCTGCTTCAGGCAAGGCTAATATGCTTTCATATTCTGTACGTGATAATGGCTTCAGAATCATTATGATGGACGTTACAAAGTACAGCTCTGACCTTACAAAGTCAGGTACTGACGTTGGTGAGACTGCAGGTGCATTTTCAGATGAATTCCTTCAGTGGACACTTGAAGAAATCGCAGACGCAAAGGCTGACGGTGAAACTGTAATTGGTGTTATTCACCACAACCTTGTTCCGCACTTTGCAAATGAGTACAAGATTATGCGAGGTTTTAACGTTGACCGTTGGAACGAAATCACAGAGATGCTTGCAGATGCAGGTATGAATTTCTCGCTCACAGGTCACGTTCACATCAATGATATTGCGGAGCTTGTAAGTGACAACGGCGAGAAGCTTACAGAAATAAGCATGTCTTCTCTCACTTCTTTCCCGAACTATATTCGTGAGCTTGAATTTACAACTGACGGTGCGGATAAGACAACTGTTGATGTGCAAAGCTTTGACGTTGACTGTGTTCTTCCTGTAACTGTTAACGGTGTAACATACGAGCAGCCTTTCCGTAAGGAATCAATCAAGCTTTCATACTTTGATGAAAGTGGTTTCTCAGGTTTTGCAAGTGACTTCCTTGGCGGCTATATTATGAAGTTTGCCCCGATTTTCGCAGAAAAGGGTGTTCTTCCTGCTCTTAAGGATATGGGTCTTGACCTTGAAGAGCTTCTCGGCGGACTTCTCGGTGACGGCATCAAGCTCGGACCTATCGGTATCTTCACAACGGACAATCTTATGTCTTTCATTGAGGATTTCCTCGGTCAGGTTCAGGAACTTTATCTCACAGATCCGCAGGCAACTGCAGATTTTGTTGATAAAACACTCGCAAAACTCTTCGATATCAAGATGTCTGATCTTCCTAACTCAGCATTCTATGAGGAGTACGGTCTCGGCAGCACAACAGAACCCGGCACATTTGCCGACGCTGTTATGAACACAATCCTTTATACATACGAAGGTACTCTTGACGTTAACCGTGATGCATTCCTTCTTGATGTTATGTATAACCTTGAAAACGATCCGGACCTTGCACCTGAAATTTTCAATGCTCTTTTTGAAATTCTTGTAGAGGACCTTCTTAAGGACCATCTTCTTAACGATATTGAGTTGAGAGTTGATACACTCTTCCCGTTCGGTCAGTTCGGTTTTGCACTCGGTAAGACTCTTGATGTTGTTCTTAACGTTGCGTTCCTTGGCGACACAACAATTCTCAATATCGCAGATAAGGTTATGGTTCTTCTTGATGCATTCGGTGTGCTTGAAGGCGGTTCAGTTATGGGCGTTGTTGAGCACCTTATGGGAGAATACATTACTCCGTCCTTCCTTGACGGTATCGGTGATTCTCTTGCAGCTATTGTTCGCGACTTTGCAACAGACTATAACTTCCCTGACGATTACAGCGCAACAATTGTTTACGACGGCAAAGTTCCTGTTGAAGCAACAAGAGAAAACTACAGACTTCCGACAGCACTTACCGTAACTCTCGGTGAGGATGCTTCAGAAAGAAACATCAGCTGGTACACAAAGTCAACTGTACAGGGCACGGATATCCAGATTGTTGAATATTCAGATTCAATCACATTCACAGATGAAATTCCTTCAGATATTACACTTGAAACAAACAATGAACGTGTAATCAGAAGTTATCCGGGTATCGACTTCGGTCTTATCGGTATTATGCAGTATGAAATCCCGATGACAAGACACACAATTACTGTTTCAGGCCTTGAAGAAGGTAAGAAGTATGCATTCCGTGTTGGTGATGCTTCAAGAAACTGGTGGAGCGATGCAGGTACATTTGTAATTGAAGACGGTTCAGATGCAGTTTCGTTCATCCATGTAACTGACCCGCAGTCAATGTCAGCACATCAGTACGAAACATTCGCAACTGTAATTGATAAGGCTTACGATATGTATCCTGATGCAGGCTTTGCGATTAACACAGGTGATCTTGTTGACCACGGTGACAACTTCAATCAGTGGCAGTGGCTCCTTGACCAGTCATCAGACACACTTATGCACTCAGCTATGATGCCTGTTTCAGGTAACCACGAAGGACACGGCACAAACGCAACAGTCACAAACTACGTTCTTCCGAACGCTCCCGAGCAGAATGTCGAATCAGGTGTTTATTACTCATTCGATTACAACAACGTTCACGTTGCTGTTCTTAATACAAATGACCTTAATGATGACGATGCTTTGTCAGAAACTCAGATTGAGTGGCTCAAGCAGGATATGAACGCAAGCGATGCTGACTGGAAGTTCGTTGCATTCCACAGAGCTGTTTATTCAAACGGTTCACACTACGATGACGGCGATGTTGTTGCAATGAGAGAGCAGTTCTCAGTTCTTATGCCTGAGCTTGATATCGATATGGTATTCCAGGGTCACGACCACGTTTACCTTCGTACCGATTCAATGATTGATAACAAGGTTGAAAAGAACCTTGAAACATCAACAACAACTTTCGACGGTAAGGAATACAAAGTCAAAGAAAATCCGCAGGGTTCAGTTTACGTAATCAGCGGCTGCTCAGGTGTTAAGGTTTACAAGCAGAAGGATCCGTCACTTACAGACAAGCTTTTCCCGAGAGCTGAAGCTATTGCGGACGTTGAGTATTCAGTATTCTCAGGTGTTAAGATTGTAGGCGACACACTTTACTTTGACGCATACGAGGTTAACCCCGAAACAGGCGAAGCAAGCAACATTGACTCTTTCGCAATTCACAAGGACCTTTCAGAAAATGTTGAAGCTGAAGATGATTGCTTCATAAAGGTTGCTTTTGATAAGGTTGTAGGATTTGTGACAAATATCTTCGATAAGATTTTCTTCTTTATTTAATAATCAGATAAAATTTAAAGCCTATCGCTTCGTGCGATAGGCTTTAGTTTTATTCGCTGTCTGTCCTTGACATTATGTCAAGGGCTTTTCTTATAACCGAAAGCTGGTCTTCGCCAACGTTTACCTTAATGGCAATGTGCGGTTTGCCTGCAGCAGAAACGGTTATTCTGCCCGGCATATATTTTGCAAGCTGAGAAATCTTTTCCATCTGCAGACTTTCAATGTAAAGCTTTACATTGTTGCCTGTTCTGCCGATTTCGTAAACACCCTGCAAGAGTGCTGAATTACGGAGAAGAGAAACCGTTATAAGTCCCATAACACAGGCAGGCGGTTCGCCGAAACGGTCAATAAGCTCGTCGATAACGTCGTCAGCATCTTCCTGATTTTTGATGTCTGCAATTCTGCGGTACATCTTCAGCTTGTGCGGTACGTTTTCAATGTAATCCGCAGGAATATGAGCATCAATCGGAAGGTCGATAAGACACTCTTTTTCCGAAACGGGCGGTGCTTCGCCTTTTTCTTCGCTGACTGCCTGTTCAAGCATTTTCAGGTACATATCGTAGCCGACAGCTTCCATATGTCCGTGCTGCTGAGCACCGAGAATATTACCTGCTCCGCGGATTTCAAGGTCACGCATTGCAATGTGGAAGCCGGAACCGAATTCCGTATATTCACGGATTGCGGTAAGACGCTTTGAAGCGATTTCCGTAAGCTCTTTGCCTCTGCGGAAAGTAAGGTATGCGCTTGCACGTCTTGCGGAACGGCCGACTCGTCCTCTTATCTGATGAAGCTGTGCAAGTCCGAGTCTGTCAGCATCTTCGATGATGATTGTGTTAACATTCGGAACGTCAACGCCTGTTTCAATAATTGTTGTACAGACAAGAACGTCAATTTCGCCTTCAAGAAGCTTGCGCCAGATTTCACTCAATTGGTCTTCAGACATCTGTCCGTGAGCGACGGCGACGTTATGGTCAGGAAGAAATTCCTTGAGCTTTGCAGCTGTACGCTCAATTGTTTCGGTACGGTTGTGCAGGTAGTAAACCTGACCGCCGCGTCGTAATTCGGAATGAATTGCCTGAAGAATAACTTCAAAGTTATATTCAACAACGTAAGTCTGAACAGGGTGTCTGTCGTGCGGAGCTTCTTCAAGGATTGACATATCGCGTATTCCTGACATTGCCATATTAAGCGTACGGGGTATCGGTGTTGCACTCAGAGTAAGCACGTCGATATCAGGATAATTTTCCTTGAGCTTTTCCTTCTGTGCAACGCCGAAACGCTGTTCCTCGTCAACAATAATAAGCCCGAGATTGCGGAATTCGATATCCTTTGAAATCAGGCGGTGTGTGCCGACGATGATGTCAACAAAGCCTGATTTGAGCTGTTCTTTGATTTTTTTCTGTTGTGTTGCAGGAACAAATCGTGAAAGCATCTGTGCCTCAATCGGGAAGCCTTCGAAACGCTTACAGATTGTCTGATAATGCTGTAATGCAAGGATTGTTGTCGGAACAAGGATTGCACACTGCTTTCCGTCCGCAACACACTTGAATGCGGCACGAAGTGCGACTTCTGTTTTACCGAAGCCTACGTCACCGCAGAGAAGTCTGTCCATCGGATACGGCTTTTCCATATCCTCCTTAATTTCAAAAATGCACCTGAGCTGGTCTTCTGTTTCGTCAAACTCAAATCTTCGCTCAAAGTCATTCTGCATATCAATATCGGGCGAGAATGCGTGTCCTTTGATCTGTGTTCTTTTTGCATAAAGGTCTATAAGCTCTTTTGCAATGTCCTTAACGGCACTTCGCACTCTTGAACGTGTTTTCTGCCATTCCTTACCGCCGAGCTTGTTAAGCTTGACCGTGCCGTTTTCACTTCTTGCACCGATGTATTTGGAAACCTGGTCAAGCTGAGTTACGGGCACGTAAAGCACGTCACCCTTATCGTAACGGATTTTGATGTAATCCTTGATTTTGCCGTCAGCTTCAAGGCTTGTTATGCCGTCAAAAAGACCGATACCGTGAGCCGTATGCACGATATAGTCGCCCTTGTGCAAATCCTCAAGGGAGTTGAACATATTAGCTTTCTTAACTTTTTTGCTTGATTTTCTGACGGGCAAGGATGCCTTACTTCCGTATGTGATAACTGTCAGCTTTGCATCGGGATACTCAAAACCTGCCGAAAAACCTCCGGGAAGAACAATGACCTTACCGGGTATACACTCTTCGGGAGGTGACGCAAGATACATTGCGGAAATACCTTCGTTTTCAAGGTCAGACGCAAGTGCACTTGCCGATTTTTCCGTACCCGCAACAACGAAAACAGCGTTTCCTTTCTTGCCGTAAACGGGACAGATGTCGTCAATCAGCACGGAGAGCGAGCCGCTCCACGGACTGAACTGTTTGGCGTTGAATGTGATAAGACTTTTGACGGGAGTGTCAAATGAACCTCGCGTCATATTGTCAAGGTAAACAGCACCGAGGTCCTCATAAAGACCGAGAAGCTCGGAAAATTCCATCATATATTTGTCAAGTCCGTTGCAGATGATGCCATCTTCAAGGTAAGCCTTAAGGTCTTCGTGAAAAATCTTGAGGCAGGCATTTGCAGTTTCCTTGACAGAGAAGCTTTCTGTTATAAAAACGAGCGGTTGCTCGATGTAATCGAAAATTGTAGCAGGGTAGGGGTATATAAGCGGAAGATATCTGTCAATGTTCGGCAGATTGATACCGCCCTCAAGCTTTTCAAGGTCAAGCTTAATGCTTTCCTTAACCTTGTTTGTACCCTTACCGCGTGCATTTTTTATGAAATCTTCAAGCAGTTCAATAAGCCTTACGGGACTGCAACAGATTTCATTTGTCGGTGTGATTGTGACCGTACGGGTTGAGTCAATTCTTCGCTGACTGTCAACTTCAAAGGTTGAAAGACAGTCTATGTTATCGCCCCAGAATTCGATTCTGTACGGATTTTCACAGTCGGGAGAGAAGATGTCAATAATACCGCCACGAACGGAAAACTGACCCGAACCGTCAACCTGTGCACTTCGCGTGTAACCTGCATTTATGAGCATTTCAATAAGCTCATCCTGCTTGATTTCGTCATCAACGTTAAGCGTGATTCTTTTTGCAATCAATTCCTCGGGCGGAATAGTGTACTGCAAAGCCGCTTCAACGGAGCAGACAACAGCACGGATTTTGCCGTCCACAAGGTTACCGAGTACACTCAGCCTTTTATGCTCATATTCACGTGATTTGACGTTGTCGGGACGAAGCGTGATATCGCCAGCAGGATAAAGCTGTGCATCGCAACCGAAGGCATTGAGATCCTTGCAAAGCTTTGAAGCCTGAGCCTCGTCGGGTGTGATGATAATAGCCCTGTGCGGTGCTAAATCCTCACAAGCTGCGCTGATAACGTGAGCCTTATGTATAGCCGAAAGACCGACAACTCCTGCAGGGAGGCGTCGGTTATTAAGGTCATAAATAATTGACCGATATTCATTTAAATTTTTCAGAGCTTTGGTAAAACAGGACATAGATGCTCCTTAAATGGTTATATCTGCATTCCGCAGATTATCAATGAGTTCGTTTATCTTGTACTTGCTGAAGCAGTGAGCCTTCATTCCGATTTCCTGTGCTGTTGCAACATTGGCAGGGGAGTCATCGATGAAAAAGCATTCCTCAGCCTTAAGCGAAAATTCATTAAACAGAACGTCAAAAATTTCTTTGCCGGGTTTAATTAAATTATACTTCGCAGAAATAATAAATCCGTCGAAAAAGTCAAATGCGGGAACACTTTTTTTGAATTCATCGAACCATGAAGGACAGTTTGAAAGAAGATAGATTTTATATCCGTTTTCCTTGAGTGTTTTAACAATTGAATACATCTCTTCAATCGGAGGCATTTCACCTTCGTGGTCAAGAATCATCTTGCTGACTTCTTCGTGGAAATCCGCAGGCAGGTCACGGCACATAATTTCGATTGCTTCCTCAACCTCAAAGTCGCCTTTATCCATAAGCTTCCAGGTGTGGGACGCAAAGGTTTTTTCGTTGATAAGCTCGTGATATTCGGGTGCGAAATGAGTTGTAAGACTTCTTTTTGCATCAAAGTCAACAAGCACACCGCCCATATCAAAAACTATTGTTGTAATTGCCATATGACCACCTCCGTACAACATTTAATTATATAATAAAACAGATGAAAATGCAAATAAAAATCAACAAAGATAAAACTGGACAGGGTTGTTTCAGGGTGATATAATCAAGCTGAAAAGCTTTGAATTATACTCTGATGAAAGTTGGGGGAGAATGATGAAGATTAAGAAAATAAGTATTGCAATAGTTATATTTATTATAATAACAGCAACATTTGCTTATGTGTATAATAGGATTCCTCATCACTACACGGATGCTGAAACATTGATAGAATTAAACCCTGAATTCGCTGATATACCGATTGAATCGTGTGATTTTTATCAAAAAAACGATGTGATTTTTTTTGGAGGTGTCTTAGAGTTTTACTCGTACGGCAAAATTAATGTTTCAAAAGAATACTACGAAAGTTTATTGGAAACATATAGCTTTAGCGAGAGTTCAGGAATATTGGATTATCAAGCGATGAATTCGAAAAAATTGTCCGGTGAATTTGAAGATGTTATAACAAATCAAACATATTTGATTTCTGAAGAATTTCAATCTGAGTTCTATTCATTTGTATGTCTATCCGCAAAAGAAAACGCAATCTATTTTTATTTTTATACTTATTGAGTAGGGAAAACACAACAGTAAGATGTTGAAGCAGATGTGTTTTATAAAAAGATAAGAAAATTCGGGTTTGTCGGGTTCTTTGATTTCGCACGGTCTATCTCTGTGCTCGTAGGGACCGGCCTCCCGGACGGTCCGCAGATTCTGATGAGGTAACGGACGGTCGAGGACGCCCGTCCCTACG
>JAZRNR010000171.1:0-35630 GCA_045648305.1 Acutalibacteraceae bacterium | reverse complement strand
CGGCAAATAAATTTTAATACTGCATTATTGATATCAGATTTGTTCATACTCATTAGGGTGACGGTAACAATCCGAACCATGCCTGAAATCAAGCCTTTTCAGCGCTTTTCGGCGTTTCGGATTTGAAAGGCGTCAGCCTGTCGGCATCCTCAACATCCAAAAATCATCTGAAAATCCTTTGCTTTCGGGTCGAAGATTTTTTATCGAGAGGATTTTTGGCAATTCAAGGAAAAAACACAGCTAATCCTTGCGGATTGGCGAGTATTTTAACGAAGAAGTGGCGGCGGAAATCATCCGATAAAAAACACGGTTTGGATTATTATCGTCACCCTAAAGAGGGATTAGTATGTATAAATACATCAAAAGGGGAATGGATTTTGCAGTAGCGTTTATTGCACTTCTGTTTCTTTCTCCGTTGATGCTGATTGTTTCAATACTGATTAAACTCAACCGTGACGGTCCTGTACTTTTCAAGCAGAAAAGACCCGGTATCAACGGAAAAATTTTTACAGTTTATAAATTCCGAACGATGTCAGTAAAAACTCACGATGAAAACGGAAGAGAACTTTCGGATTTTGAAAGAATGTCGAAGATAGGTAATTTGCTGCGAAAGACAAGCGTTGACGAATTACCTCAGTTTATAAACATTCTTAAAGGTGATATGAGTTTTATCGGTCCGCGTCCACTGCTTACAGCGTATCTTGAACTTTATACACCGGAACAGATGCGACGCCACGAAGTAAGACCGGGTATTTCAGGTTGGGCACAGGTTAACGGCAGAAATACTATCACGTGGGAAGAAAAGTTCAGATATGATGTGGAATACGTCGACAAAATGAGCCTTAAAATGGATATATACATACTCATAAAAACAGTTCTTAACGTGCTTAAGCAGGACGGCATAAACAGCGGTGAAGCAAATACTATGGAAAAATTCCGCGGTACTGAAAAAGAGGAAGTGAAGGAATGAAGAAAATACTGTTTGTTGCAACGATAACGGAGCATTTTTACTATTTTCATCTGCCATATCTTAAGATGTTTCACGACCTCGGTTGGCAGGTCGATGTTGCAAGTCATGGCGATATTGAGCTTCCGTTTTGCGACAACAGATATGAAATTCCGATAAAGCGTTCTCCTGCGGATAAAGACAATCTCAAAGCATATTTTATGCTTGAAAAAATCATAAAAAACAATCATTACGATATTGTCCATTGCCATACACCGATGGGCGGAATACTTGCAAGACTTGCTTCATTTTCTCAACGAAAGAAAGGCACGAAGGTTTTGTATACTGCTCACGGATTCCACTTTTATGAAGGTGCACCGACGGCTAATTGGATGGTGTATTTTCCGATCGAGTATGCTATGTCGATTATTACAGACTGTCTTATTACAATTAACGATGAGGATTATAGCTGTGCTCAGAAGCACCTTAAAGCAAAAAAAGTTGTGAAAGTAAACGGTGTTGGTTACAACAGCGACCGATATTTTCCCGTATCAAAAGAAGAAAAAATTTCTCTGCGTGAAAAATTGGGGTACAAGAAGGATGAAAAGCTTCTTATTTATGTTGCAGAGATGAATCTTAATAAAAATCAGGCAATGCTTATACGGGCATTGAATGAGGTTTTAAAAACACATAAAAAAGTAAGACTGATTATTGCAGGTGCAGATAATTTCAACGGTGAATATCCGCGTCTTGCAAAAGAACTTGATGTTGAAGCAAATGTCGATTTTCTCGGCCATCGAGAGGATATAAACGACTTGCTTCACGCGAGTGATATAGCCGTCGGTTCAAGCTACCGCGAAGGGCTGCCTGTAAATGTTATGGAGGCTCTTGCCTGCGGGTTGCCTGTTGTGCTTTCTGACAACAGAGGTCACAGAGTGCTTGGAGTGAACGGCGAAAACGGCTATGTTGTAAAGATTGATGATTATAAAGCGATGGCGCAAAGAATATGTGAAATTCTTGAAGATGATGAGCTTTATGAAAAGCTCTCAAAGAATGCAATTGAGTTGATAAAGCCTTTCTCAAAAGAAAGTGTTCTTGTGGAATTAAAGGAGATTTATAGTCAATACATAAATTGAGGAATATATGAGACTTTTTCACTTTGACTTTTATGAAATAATTGTCTGGGTTATGACAATCATATTGTGTGCAATAGCGGCTGCCTGCAGGAGAGTTCCTTTAAGAAGACCGGGCGGTCTTGGTCAACCGTTACCTAATCCTGTTGCAGTAATTCTGCCGATAGTATTTTTTACTGTTTTTGTTGCATTGAGAAAAACTATTGGTGATACATATTTCTATATGCATTCATTTAACCTTATGCCGGATAACAATCCGATCAAAATAGAATATTTCTTTACGGGAATGTTTGGCTTTTTTCAAAATATTATCAGAAATATGACTGATGATCCGCAGTGGTTGATTGCATTTGCTGCAGTATTTTCGATTCCTGTTCCGCTGATCATACTTTATAAGTATTGTCCGCGTTTTGAAATGGCAATTTTTATGTTTGTTGCTTTCAGTTACCTCGGTGGAGCGATGAACGGTATGAGACAGTATATGGCGGCGTCAATTGTTTTGTTGGCAACGAGGTATCTCTTTTCGTTAAAGAAAACAGACTTTATCAAATATGCAGTGATAATTTTACTTGCATACTGTATGCATAACAGTGCAATCATAATGTTACCGTTGTATTTTGTTGTAAGGCGACGGGCTTGGCAGGTCAGTTCATATCTGATTGTTTTAGGAAGTATGGTTGGTGTTGTTGTTTTTGATGCAATTCTTCCTTCCTTCCTTTCGACGCTTGAACAGACCAGCTATGCACACTATTCTGAAAATGGTTGGTTTACAAGCGGTCAGGAAGGCGGTAGCAGTTTATTCCGAGTTATGTTTATTGCATATCCTCTTGTTTTGGCATATATGAATAGGGAACGCCTTAAAATGCTCGGGCACATTGGTGATATACTTGTAAATATTGTTTTCTTAGATGTTGCAATATACATAATATCCCTTTATAATTGGATTTTTGCTCGTCTGGCAATTTATCTTGCAATTTACTTTATGATATTTGTTATATGGGTAGTCAATTATGCTGTTAAGCCTAAAGATCGGTCGATGTTTATGTTTGCGACAATTGTGGTATATTTCCTATATTCGCGAATGGATTCGTTTACTATTTCAATGTACGAGTCGGATTATTTCTTCCCAGGACGAAAACTTTTCAGGAGTTAGTGATATGAAATACTTTTTATTTAATCATGTCGGAAGCTTTAATCACGGTTGCGAAGCTATAGTGAGAGGTACCGTGAACATAATCAGCAATGCTGATCCGAAGGCTGAATTTGTTCTTTCTTCTTTTAACCCTGAAACAGACAATGTCATTAAAACAGTTGAAAAAAGAACTTTTGCAACGAGACAACTTACTTTTTGTGAGAAAATTATTTCTGCTTTCCATATAAAAGTACATCATTCCGAAGAGTACGCTTTAAAAAAAATGTATTCCGATATAGTTGCTCAGGCTATGGATTGTGACATTTGTCTTTCTGTCGGTGGAGATACTTATTGCTATGGAGATAATCACGGTATTCAGGTACTTACGAGAGAACTGAAGAAAAGTGGGAAGAAGGTTGTACTTTGGGGTGCCTCTATAGGTGAGGAAGATCTCAGCGAAGATAAACTCAAAAGCCTTGAGGATTTTGATGCAATATTTACGAGAGAATCATTAACTTGTGATCTTTTGAAAAATAAAAGTGCAAATGAAAATATTTTTCTTAATCCAGATCCTGCTTTTTGTATGGAAAGAGATAATGTTGAACCGATTAAAGAGTTTACGAAAGAAAATACCCTTGGACTTAACGTAAGTCCTTTGGTCGAAGGCTATAATCCAAATATTACGCAGGTAACAAGAGGTTTTATAAAGTATATTTTTGAAAACACAACACTCAAAATACTGCTGGTTCCACATGTTGTTGAAAAAGGAAACAATGACTATGAATATATGGTGACTTTCTATGAGGAATTCAAAAACAGCGGCCGAATAGCAATTCTTCCGCCTGACCTCGATGCCAAGCAGTATAAAGGATATATTGCAAATACGAGGTTTTTTATCGGTGCACGTACGCATGCGACAATCGCTGCCTATTCGAGCGGAGTCCCGACGGCTGTTCTTGGATATAGCGTCAAGTCAAGAGGAATTGCCAAAGATCTTTTCGGAGAGGAAAAGTATGTTCTTAATTCAAGAACATTGACAGATGTTCAACCGCTTATTGATACTTTGAATTCTTTAATTGAAAACGAAAGAGAAATAAAAGAAACTCTTATGAAAAAAATACCGCTCCATCTGCGCAATGCAATGCAGATGGGTGATAAACTTACAGAACTTTAATGAAAAGTGGTGACAGTATGAAGAAAAAATTACTTTTTGTAATTCCGTCGCTTCGCAGCGGTGGCGCAGAAAAAAGTTTGATATCGTTGCTGTCACTTTTGGATTACTCACAATATGATGTCGATTTGCTTTGTTTCCGCAGAGACGGACTTTTTTATGACAAAATTCCGCAGGAAGTAAATGTTATAAATGGTACGGAAGATTATGAAATATTTGACGGCGATGCAAAGGCTGCGATAATGTATTTCATAAAAAACGGGAAGTTTTCTTCAGCAGCAGACAGAATTAAATATATAAGATGCTACAAAGAGGCTGATCAGGAGTTAAAAGATAAAAAAATGTGGAATTTGTTAAAAAAACAGTTACCACAGTTGAATAAAAAATATGATTGTGTAATTGGCTATCTTGAAGGTAATGCAAGTTGCTACGCAGTTGACTATGAGAATACCGACAAAAGAATCTGCTATGTGCACAGTGATATAAAAAAGTTAGGAATTAATAAGAATATAAACAGAGAAACTTTTGAAAAATGTGATGTGATTGTTACGATTTCTCAGGCTTGTGCGGATTCTATTGCAGAAGAATATCCGTTTGCAAGGGATAAAATCACCGTTATAGAGAACATAACAAGTGCAAGACTTTTAAAACAATCTGCACGGGAAGAAATAAGTTTCGATAAAAAAGAGAACGAAAAAATTATTCTTACGGTCGGACGTTTTTCTCCGCCGAAAGGAATTGATCTTGCGGTTGAGGCAAGTGCGATTCTTAAAGAAAAAGGTTATAAATTCAAATGGTATCACATCGGCACAGGCGAACTGAAAACAGCGATAGAAAGTTTAATTTCTTCACTCGGAGTAGAGAACGAATTCATTCTGCTTGGTGAAAGATCTAATCCGTATCCTTACATCGGCCAGTGTGATATTTATGTGCAACCGTCACGTTATGAGGGAAAATCGATTGCAATTGACGAAGCGAAATGCCTTTGCAGACCGATTGTCACAACTAATTTCACTACGGTTACGGATCAGATTCAGGATGGAATAAACGGACTGATTTGTGAAATGAATGCGAACGATATTGCTGCGAAAATAGAAATCCTTTTAAATGATGCGGCACTAAGAAATAAATTGACCCTGAATCTCTCGGAAGAAAAAACTGGAAACGAAGAAGAGTTAGAAAAGTTTTACTCCATTTTAAAATGAAAGGAAAAGCCGTATGTCAATTTTGATTATAATTCTGTTGCTGATTGTGCTTGTGCTCCTTGGATTCGATTTTCTTGACACGGCTCTTAACTGGCTCGGAAGAATTAAAATCGGAACGATAACTGATGATAAAGAGTGGAGAAAATCAACAGAAAAAGTAATTGAAAAATGGCTTGAGTCCGGTACACCTAAAGTGCCTGTTGATGAAAACAGAAGACTTAAGCTTGTTCATAAAATTAAGAATATCGGAAAACTTGAATCAACAGCATATTGGCAGGATGCGGCTATACTTAAAGCTGCAACGTCAGTAGGAAATATGGATGAAAGTGTGTTTGTTCTGCTTGACCGATACATAGACACTGATAACGGCAACTGGAAAGTTCAACCTGAAAGAGTTGATTGTGCAATGCTAGCACATGAACTTCTTTGTTGCGATTATGTTGACAATGATATGATAAAGCCTGCTATGGATTATGTAGCAAAATTTATTGAAAGTCTTTATGATGAATACGGAACAGTGCCATACAATATAAATGCGAGTGATGTACGTTTTGTTGATGCGGTAGGGATGATTTGTCCGTTTTTGATGAAATATGCGATTGTGTACAATGAACCTCGTTTCGTAGATATTGCATTTGATCAGATAAAAGAGTACCGCAAGTATGGTTTTGATAAAGAAACAAAAATTCCCTGTCATTGTTTTAATGAAAAAACGAAAGCTCCTCTCGGAATTTACGGTTGGGGAAGAGGTTGTGCCTGGTGGGCAATAGGCATTACAGACAGCTTGAAAGCTCTTATGGAGAGTAAAACATACCATATTGAAAAGGTAATGCTTTTAAAATATTGCGTTGAGTTTGCTGCAGTGATTAAAAATTATCAGCGTGAAGACGGAGCATTTGCAAGGATGATTTTCACCCCATCGCTTGAGGATAGTTCTGCAGTAGCAATGCTTGCGTATTGTTTTGCGTATATTGCAAAACTTACAGAAAGTGACGAGTTCGGTGCTTGTTGTAAAAAAGCTCTCAGACATCTTAAAACCTGTACCCGCCGCAACGGTGTAATTGATTATGCTCAGGGCGATACAATGGGAATTGGATTTTATTCGGATTCATTACGTGTTGTGCCTGCAGCACAGGGTTTTGCTGTAGCAGCAACAAATGAAATAGATTTTTAAGGAGTTGATAAAATATGATTGACATTCATTGTCACATTCTTCCGGAAATTGATGACGGAGCCCGTGACCTTGAAACAGCAATAAGAATGTGTCATCTTGCACAGGTGAACGGGATTAAGCATATTGTTGCAACTCCGCACACAAATACGGTAGATAATATTGATCACTTTATTAAAATAAGAGATGAAAGATTAACTCTTTTGCGTAAACACATTGCGGACAGGGGAATAGATGTGAAGCTTTATCCCGGTGCCGAAGTTTTTGTTGATGATGATATCTTTTTTGCGAATGATCTGAAGCGTCTTACAATCAACGGAAGCCGATATATACTTATCGAATTCAATTTCAGAAATGTTCAGTTAAGAAGAATTTACGATTATCTTAACGAAATAATTGATATGGGTCTTGTGCCGATAATTGCACATCCCGAGAGATATGAATTTTTTCAGTTTGATTACGATGCTGTCAATTCACTTGCAAAAAACGGAGTGATTTTTCAGATTAATGCAACGAGCCTTGCGAGTCTTGATGGCTTACAGGAGTTTGAGTTAGCCTATTCTATGGCATATAACGGATTGGCATCTTTGATTGGTACGGATGCACATTCGCTCAGTCACAGAGCTACTAATCTTTCTGAAATGATGCGTTATTTTCCTCCTGATATCAGCCAGTATAATATGCAGATGATGGTGCACGATTCTGCAAAAGCGGTTCTTACAGATAACCCGATACCGATGGCGGGAAGAAGAGAAATACATAAACGCGGAAGTTTTTAACAGTTGACACTTACATTACGATACTTTATAATAGGCCTGTTATTTCAGGCGTATACCTCGTCATAAAAGAAAAAAGTGGCGGAAAGGATGATAAATATGCAGGAACTTGATACCAATAAAAATATTTATTATAACGAGGAAGGTTCAGGATTTGACGTAAACAGATTTATTAAAAATCTTCTTAACAAAATTTGGGCTGTTTTGCTAGTCGGAGCAATTTTTGCCGCAGGTGGTCTTGCTATTGCAAAGGCTACATATGTTGAAGTTTATTCTTCAACGATGACACTCGGTTTTATGGAAACAAAAATGGTCATCGTAAAGGATTATTCAGGAAGAAAGGATGCTCCGGTTGAGTATCAGGAAGAAACAACATTTTTTGGTGCATCTGATGCAAAAAGATATCAATTTCTTCTTAAAAGTGACGAGATGGTAAGCAAAGTTCAGGCTAAGCTAAAGGAGAAAAATCCTGATAGTAATTATAGCAAGGGTGCTATTGAAAGTAGTCTTGATATTGCAACTGTAGAAGAAGATATTAACGGTTTCTTTGAAGTAAGCGTTACAAGTACAGATAAAGCGTATTGCGAGCGTGCACTTGCGGTTGTCTTGGAAGAATTCCCGGGATATGTCAGTGATTTTGACAGTACTATTTCAATCAAGGTTATTAAAAATCCGTCAGCACCTGTCATAACAAACAGTGACCAGGCAATGACAAATGCAATTTACGGTTTTATGATCGGTGCGGCTATTGTTGCGTTGATTATCTTTGTGATTACTCTTTCAACTAATACAGTAACAAGCCTCGAGTATCTTCGACGTGAAATTAATGTCAAAGTGCTTGGTTCGGTTCCGTTGCTTGAAAAGCAGGTTGGACTTTTCGGTAAAAAGACCAAAACACCGCAGGGCTCGTTGCTTATTACGGACTCTTCAAAGGTCAGCTTTGCATTCGTTGAAAGCTTTAAGTCAATCCGAACAAAGCTCGAAAACGTCAAGAGTGAAAAAGGATACAAGGCATTCGTTGTTACAAGTACGTATGAAGATGAAGGAAAAACAACGGTTGCAGTTAATATTGCCTGCTCTCTTGCACAGAAGGGTAAGTCAGTTCTTCTTATCGACAGTGACCTGAGAAAACCTGCTGTTCTTCATGCTGTAGGTGTTAAGAGCGACACAACATACGGTCTTATTCCGATTATCAAGGGTACATCGACATATGTTGATTCAATCAAGTTCATCAAATCTCTCGGTATTTTCGTTTTGCCGACAGGCGGTATTTCACTTAAATCAACTGAAGTTCTTGATACTGAGAAAGTACGTAACGTTATTGAACAGGCTCGTCGTGAGTTTGACTATATTATCATCGACTCACCGCCGTCAAATGTTGTTACGGACAGCTTGGTTATTGCTCCTCTTGCAGACGGTATTATTTATAGCATCAGACGTGACTATGCTAAGGTTGCGGATATTAACCGTACACTTGAGGAAATCCGCAGTGCAGATATCGACGTTGTCGGTGCAATCTTCACAATGAGTGGCAACGAAGAAAACAGCAGATACTACAAACGTAAGGGCTACCTCCGTTACGGTGGATATTATGGCAGACGTAAGAGAAAGCACAGCGGTTACGGTTACGGTAATGGCTACGGTTACGGTTACGGTAATGGTTATGGCTACGGTGACGGCTACGGCTACGGCAACGGTTATGGTTATGGCGGCTACGGTTACGGTTATGGTGGCTATGGTTACGGCTACGGTGGCTACGGTTACGGACCGGGACCCGGTTCACAGCATGGTGAAGACAAACAGATAGATAAAAAATAATGAAAAAGAATCACCGATTCACTGAGAATCGGTGATTTTACTTTTTATAAGATCCTTGATAACTTCTCCTGCAATAATCAGTCCCGCAACGCTCGGAACAAATGAGACACTGCCGGGCAACGGCTTGCCGTTTTCTGTTTGGCCGTGTCGGATAGGTTCCTCTTTTGAGTAAACAACCTTTACTTTCGAGATACCACGTTTTTTTAACTCATAACGCATAACCTTTGCAAGGGGACACACGCTTGTTTTGCTTATATCGGTAACTTCAAAACGAGTCGGATCGAGCTTATTACCTGCACCCATACAGCTGATTACTGGAATATTTGCCGCTTTTGCTTTTTCAATCAACAGAAGCTTTGAAGAAACTGTATCTATTGCATCAACGACATAATCAAACTGACTGAAATCGATATCGCTTGCGTTTTCAACATTAAAGAAAATCTTTTCAGAGTGAACCTCAACGTCGGGATTCACTTCAAGACAATGTTTCGCGGCAACAGAAACTTTATCCATACCGATCGTTTTAGTCGTTGCGACAAGCTGACGGTTGATATTTGTCTGTGAAACGACATCACCGTCAAAAAGAAACAGCTTTCCGATACCTCCGCGTACAAGTGCTTCAACTGTATACGAGCCAACTCCGCCAATACCGAAAACTGCTACTGAGGAAGCCTTCAGCTTTTCGAGAGCATCTTTACCCAACAATACTTCACTTCTGTCAAAAATGTTCATAACAATCCCCCTGGTTTTCTAAATTATACCAATAAAATATTTCCTTTTCAAGTATACATGCAGTTAATTTTATGGTATAATTAAGCATAGTAAAAAAATGGAGGAAAAACAAAAATGTTGATGAAGAAAATCGGATGTGCGGTTATTGCTGCAATAATGGTGATTCTTTGTCTGACGGTGCCTGCGTTAGCTGAAACTGACATTAAGCTCACAGACGAAGTCTATCCTGTTGAAATAATTGAGGGAAATACTTTTTCGGTTTACGGAATAGTTACTTCTGAAAACAATATACTCTCTGTTACCGTCGGTGTATACAATGCTGATGGTGAGGCAGAGTTTGAATATACGGGCAGGCCCGGTGAAAAAACTTATAATATACATAATATCGACTATCTTCTCACTTTTTCAAAACTTAAAGAGGGAGACTACGTTTACAAGATAGTTGTTTCAGACACAGAGGAAAGTAACGTTGTCTTGCTCAAAAAAGAATTTAAAGTTGTATCCAAAGGTCATTACAATACATTTAAGCTGACTGATGTAAACTATCCGACAGAAATGACAGAAGGTCAAACGTTCTCGGTTAAGGGAACAGTTACGTCGGATTATGTAATCACATCTGTTACTTGTTCAGTAAGAAGTACGGGCGGTACTGTTCAGTTTACAAAAACAACTAATCCTGCCGCTGAGTCATATTCCATTTCGGGACTTGACAGATATATGACTTTCTCAAAGCTTAAGCCCGGTGAATATATTTACAGAATTACTGCGAGTGATAAATATAATACTAACGTCGTACTTCTTGAAAAAAGCTTTGTTGTCAATGCTATCGAAAGACCCGAAGATGACTATGACGGAATCAAGTGGGATGTAATTGACATCTCAGTTTGGAATGAAATAACCTCATGGAGTAAAATTGCGAATAGCGTTGACGCAATAATTCTTCGAATCGGATCAAGTTCAACTGCTAACAAGGCTATGAGAGAAGATAAAAAATTTGCGTCAAATTATGAGAATGCAAAAGCAAAAGGCCTTCCGGTAGGTTGCTATTATTTCAGTGCGGCAACGACTGTTCAGGAATCTGTTAAAGAAGCAAAATTTGTTCTTGAAATACTGAAAAAGTATAATTGTAAAATGGAAATGCCTGTTTATTACGATATGGAAACAGATGCACAGGTAAGACTTTCGCAGTCTGCGGCAACGGCTGTTGCGAGAGCGTTCTGCGAGACTATTGAAGCCGGTGGATTTTATACGGGAATTTATTGTAATAAATTCTTTGCACGTGATGAACTTCATGCAAATCAGTTAGCAGATTACCATTTCTGGATTGCACAGTATGCAAGTAAATGTACATATGACGGACCTTACGGTATGTGGCAGTATAGTGAAACAGGTTCAGTTCCCGGGTTGAAGGGAAATGTTGACCTTGACTATTGTTATTACAATTATCCTCAGATTATCAAAAATCTCGGCATGAGCGGTTATGAGAAGGAAGAGATCAAGCCAACTGCAAAACCATCGTTTGAGTTTAAAAAGATTGATAACTTTGCTTTCAATAGCGATAACACAATTATCTACGGCATTGAATCGCAGATGACTACACAGGAGTTTACAAAAAAATATATTGAACTTAAGGATGGAGCAACTGTAAAATACACAACTACGGTCGGAGGTTGCGTTGCGACGGGTACTAAGCTGCAGATTATCGGTAGTGATAAGGTTATTGCGGAGTATTTAATTTCTGTTAATCGCGATACGGATATGAATTCCGTAGTCAATTCAAGCGATGCTTTGCTTGCTTTGCAGTATTCTGTCGGTTCAAAAAGTCTTGGCCCTGCAAGAAGACTTAGTGCAGACAGCACAGGGGATGGCAAAATCAATTCGTCCGATGCGCTTGAAATTCTTACTTATGTTGTAAGCGGTGCAAAAGCAATGCAGGTTGATTGAGGTTGAAAATGGAAATTGAAGAACTGATATATTTTATAGTTGAAATGATGGGCACCGTTGCATTTGCAACGTCGG
Organism: Acutalibacteraceae bacterium; assembly: GCA_045648305.1. Lineage (GTDB taxonomy): Bacteria > Bacillota > Clostridia > Oscillospirales > Acutalibacteraceae > CAG-488. The sequence goes on along the minus strand of JAZRNR010000171.1, from coordinate 23,527 downwards.
GTGCAATGGTCGCAATAAACAAAAGAGTAGATATCTTTGGTGTTCTTGTTTTAAGTTCAATTACAGCGCTTGGCGGAGGTTGTATAAGAGATATTTTAATCGGCACTCTCCCACCAAGAATGTTTTCAGACTATAGGTACGTTACTCTTGCTGTTGCCGTTGCTCTGTTTGTTTTTCTTGTTGCATACGTTTTTCGCAACCATTATCAGAAAAGTCAGAAGATTGTTGACAGCGTAAACAATGTTTTCGATGCTGTCGGTCTTGGAATTTTTACCGTTACGGGTGTTCAGGTTGCTATTGAATCAGGTTTTAAAATGAACGGAATTCTTGCTGTATGCCTTGGTGTTATAACGGGAATTGGCGGCGGTATTCTACGCGATGTTATGCTAAGAGAAATTCCGTTTGTGCTCAAAAAACGTATTTATGCACTTGCTTCAATTGCCGGTGGAATTGTTTATTACAATATGTTCCTTGCTAATATGGATAGGACGGTTTCAATTGTAGTTGCGGTTGCGGTTACCTTTGTGATAAGATTGCTTGCAACGATATTCAAGTTAGATTTGCCGAGGGTTAAATTAAAAGAACCACAACAGGACAAATAAAGAAAAGCTGTATCAGATTTCGGTCTGATACAGCTTTGTTTGTTTTATTTTTGTTTATTTAATCTCAAGAGCGGAAGCGGGAATAATGCTGCCTTCGTCTGTTGTGATTGTAAAAGTAACCTCGTCGCCCTTGTTAACAAGAACAATGCTTTCAGCATCAGCTGCCTTTACTGAATAGTAGCAGTCGGCTGAGTCAAGCTTGATGTAGTAAACGCTGTTGCCGTTGACAACTGCAGTTCTGATATCTGTGATAACACCTGTTGCCGTAAGCTTTTCTTCAGTGTTGCCTGCAGAACCCATGTTCTCGTCAATGCCGTCTGTGTTAACAGAAACCTTGATGTTGTTGTCAGAAAGAACCTTGACATAATTGTTGATACATTCTTCAAGTGTTGAACCTGTTGTACCGAGTGTGTACTGACCAACGTTAATCATTGCATAACCCTTAACAAGGCTGCTTGCGTCCTTAAGTGACATAAAGTATGTCGGAACACCGTCAATGTTGAGAAGAAGCGGGAATGATGCAGTGTATTCATACTGCTGAACAAGACCCTGTGCAGAAGCCTGAGCAGAAGCTTCCTTAGCACCTGACATCACGTAATACTTAGCTTCCTTTGTACGCTGGTTGATAAGGATGAAGCCTGTGATTGATTCGTCGTTTGTAAGTGATGTAACACCTGTGTACATATAAACGTCATCGTTCATTGCAAGGTAAGAATAATCCTCTGTTGTTGAGTAAGTATTCTTCTGACTGAGGATTGAGTTCCAGAAACCGCCCTGATATCTTCCGAAGAAGTTATACTGTTCGTTAAGGAGTTGTGCTGAATAGATTCTGTCAATCCACTGAAGTTCTTCCTTTGTGCGGATTTCTTCAATTGAATATTCGTTACATTCGCCTGTAACGCTGTCGCAGATGATAGCACCTGTAACATCTCTACCGCCGAAAAGACCGATTGTCATATCGAGCTTTGCAAAAATCCAGTAAGGATGACCTTCTTCGTCAATTTCGAATGTCGGTGTGTCGAGAAGGTATGTCGGATAATTGAAACGCACGTGACGGATAACATTGTCGTTGAAGTGGTCAGCAGTTGAATATTTCATACCGCCCTTAACTTCCATAAGCTCAGCTTCCTGAGTTCTTGCGTCAACGATAACGTAAGCGGGAAGACCGTTCTTTGCGTTAGTGAGCCATTTGATGATGTTTGAATACTGAAGGGGAACAACTCGTACCGGAGCGTCCTTGTAGTTAATCTGGAAATAGTTCGGCTGAATGTCAAACTGAGAAACGTAGCCGAGCTTGTCAAGGTCAGAAACAGCACGCTGTGCAAGAACAGCTGTTGTTGCCTCGTCGATTACGGGAACGCTTGAAAAATCAGCTTCGTCAACTTCCTGTGCGAAATCGCCTGTCTGAACATCAATGATTTCAGCGTAGCTTGATGCTCTGAAAACAACTGAAGAAACAACGAAGCCGACTGCGACAACGGCAAGAAGCACGCCGATAAGGATTTTGGGAACAAGAGATGATTTTCTTGCATACGGTGCATAGTCAGGAGTTTTCAAGGCACCGCTTGTAACGTAGTTTGCGACACAGTAGAAAACACACAATGCACCAAGAAAAGCGTACATTAAAATTGATTTGAAATTGAATGCGGGAAGAAGGAAGTAATAAAGCACCGCACCGAAAACTGCTGTGAGAAGCAAGTTGATAACGATCTTAAGTCCCTTTTTCTCCGGGGGAATAACAACACCTGTTTTTTTATCCGGTCCCTGATCGGATTTTTTGGTGAAGTCAACCTTAATTGGGTCCATAGACTCAGCTCCTTTTTAATTATATACTCCATAAGTATACATTATTATTGAACAAAAAACAAGTATATTTTCATGTTCTTAAAAAGTTAACATTTGATAATCTTGATTATAGTGCGTATTTAGGATATAATAAATTATCCGAACGTTTTTGTCGGATAAGAGAGGCGATAAAATGGACAATAACTCTAATTATTACAATAACAATACAGGGAACGGCAGTTACGGCACTCAGTACAACAATCAGTACTCGTCACCGAACGGTCAGGGATATTACAATCCGCCGATTTACAGCCACACACCGCAGGAAAATAATCTCGGTGGATACAGCTATTATCAGAATCTCTATAATATGTTCGGCGGATATAATCCGATCGTTGATAAAGAAGCTGTACAGCTGAGCAGATACGGATTGATAACAGGTGCACTGATTCTCTGCGTGTTTGCGTTGCAGTTCATTGTTGGTCTGATGATTTCGAACGGAACAATAGCTGAACTTTGTAACGATAATGTCAATTTTTCTATGGCAGTTTCAGCACTTGCACAGATTTTTTATACGTTTATTCCGTTTTTTGCTTTTTACCTGTTCAGCGGTTCGGAATATAAAAATAAAATGAATATTTTTAATGTACCAAAATCGGGAATGCTGTATGTGCTCGGTGTTTTTGCAGGACTTGGTTTGTGTCTTGCAGGAAATTCAGTTACAACGCTGTTTTCGGTTACACTTGAAGTTTTTGGTGTAACATTCTTTTCGGGCAGCGAGGATATGGCAATACCGACTTCTTTCGTCGGAGTTCTTATATATATTTTCAGTACGGCTGTTATGCCTGCTCTGTTTGAGGAATTTGCTTTCAGAGGAGTTGTTATGCAACCGCTCAGAAAGTATGGCGACTGGTTTGCGATTTTAATGTCAGCTTTCTGTTTTGCAATTGTGCACGCAAATATGGTTCAGATTCCCTTTGCATTTATTGCGGGCGTGTCGCTTGGCTATTTCTGCATCAAGACAAAGAGTATCTGGACGAGCGTTACAATCCATTTTCTGAACAACCTTATCTCGGTTTTGTTCAGCGTGTATTTTGAAAAATATCCGGATGCAAGCATACTGATTTATTATGTTGCAACGTCAGCACTTGTTCTTATCGGTGTTGTGGCTATGATTGTGTTCAGAAAAAATTGCACGGTAAAGACAAAGAAAGATCCGACGGCAATGAATAAGCACAAAAGGTTGAAAAAAGCAGCTTTCGTTACAACTCCTACCTTAATTATTGCAATCAATTCTGTTATTATAACAACGCTCGGACTTACCCAGACAAAAAATATGCTTGGATTACTTTTGGTTCTTGCAGGTCTGTTTTTCGTTATGTTAACTTTATTCAAGTGGGTTAACGTAATAAGAACAGAAAAGATGATTAAATATCAGAAGATGTATACGGCTTCAAAGGTGCTTCTTATAATTGCAAGTATTGTGTTCCCGATAGCTTCTTTGTTTACGTTGGTAGGATGATTGTATGAATGATTCGTTTTTTATGAATGAAGCTCTGAAGCTTGCACGTGAGGCAGCTGACGAGGGCGAAGTGCCTGTCGGTGCGGTTGTTGTTCTTGGTGATGAAATCGTAGGCAGGGGACGTAACAGACGCGAAAAGGGTAAGAATGCCCTTGCACACGCTGAGCTTGAGGCGATTGACGAAGCATGTAAAAGGCTTGGCGGTTGGCGACTCTGGCAATGCGATATGTACGTAACGCTTGAGCCTTGCCCGATGTGTACGGGTGCGATTATAAACAGCAGAATGAAACGTCTTGTTTACGGAGCGTCTGATTATAAGGCGGGCTCTTGCGGAAGTGTTGTAAATCTTTTCGATTTACCGTACAACCATAAGCCCGAAACTGTGTCGGGATTTATGCAGGAGGAATGTGCGGAAATTCTGACAGAGTTTTTCAAACAGCTTCGCAATAAGAAAAAAGATTAAAATATCAGGGGTGAGCACGGTGAAAAAATGGTTAATGCTTTTTGTGCTGATACCCCTGACTTTTTATTGTGTTTTTACAATCAGAACTTCGCTGGAAGAAGATGCGATACCCGAGCCGACTCAGACGCATATAGATATTGAAGCGAAGCTTGAAGGCAATCCTGAAATTTATCCGTTTTATACTTCTCTTGCCGAGAATTATCAGGATTACTACGTAAAGCTTTGTGCTGCGTTTGAGGACTATGAATCAACCGCTTTTTTAGAGCGTTTTGAATCCGAAAGCGAAATGGAGCTTGCCGAAGACTGGGTTAACGAAAATTACAGAGAAATAGTATATGAGCAACCCGATTATTTCTGGGTTGACCCGAACTCTTTTACGTTTAAGGAGATTCAGAAAGGGGATAAATACACCCTGAACGTTGATCCGAATTTCACAATTTCTGAAGTTGAAGCTGAGGAAAGAAAAAAGCTTTATGATGAACGCGTAAACGAAATCGTCAACGGAGCAAAAGAAAAAGGTTATCTTTTTGATGCTGTGCTTTATGTTTATGATGAAATACTCAGAAAAACAGATTATGACCACAGCCTTGCGGAAACTGACGAAACCGCCTTGCTCGGATTTTCGGCATACGGTTGCCTTGTTGAGGGAAAAACAGTATGCAGCGGATATACACTCGCATTCACTTCGATAATGCAGAAGTTGGGTCTGACCTGCGGTGCGGAGTTTGACGAAATGAGCCACAACGAAACTTCGGAAGGACACGTCTGGAATTACTGTAAGCTTGGCGAAGATTATTACTATTTCGATCTTACTTGGGACGATACGAGCTTTGATTCGGACTCGCTGAAGCAATATCTTGATTATACTCACGATTTCTTTGCCGTAACAAAAAAAGAGCTTTCTGCTTCCCAACACCTCCTGAAAGAAAATCCGACAGCTCCCGGATGCACGTCAGAAACATATAATTATTATACATACAAAAATCTTTACTGCGGAGATTACAGCTTTTCAAGGTTCAGAGAAATTGCAAAACGTCAGCAACAGGAAAAGTATATCGTTGTAAAGTTCAGTTCTGTAAGCCAGAGAAAACGTGCTGAAAAAAGCCTGTTTGACAGAGGAAGATTTTTTGAAATTTATCCTGACCTCGACGGTGTAAAATACCTTGCAAGTTCATCGGGTCTGCAGCTTTATATATTCTTTTAATACGTAGAAAAATCCCGGAACAGCGTTCAACTGTTCCGGGATTTTGTTATTTGAATTATTCAGCTTTTTTGGAGTATTTTGTCTGATAGATAATTCTCATTATGTTTGCATCGAGAGGACTAAGTGTATCACCTGAGCCGAAGAATGTTGAGCCGATAATTGTCTGACATTCTCTTGACATAATGAGTTCAACCGCATCAAGGTCGCCAAGCTTTGTACCTGTGCAAAGAGCACCTGCGCCTGCACCTGAAACAAGAACTGCATTGTTGCCCTTAAGAGCTTTTGCAGCAGCCTTGCCTGAAGCCTTTGAACCGTCCCACTTGAAGCTGCTGATCTTTGTACCTGCAATCTGTGCAAAGTCATCAAGACGGGGAGCGATTGATTTCTGTGCAATACTTACTGCAATAATCTCGTTTGCTGTAAGGTGCTTGATGTAATCAACGTCTGAATTCTTGTAAATCTCGCTGTGAACAAGAACTGCAGCGGGAAGCTTTTCTTCTGTTGCAGATTTGCCTGTCTTGATGTCTACAGTGAAAGTCTTACCGTTTTTGAAATAAATCTCAAACTTTGAGCCGATTCTTGCGCTTTCACCAAGGTCAGCAATTGTCTTGGGCATTTTGCCGTTGCCTACTGATTTGATGTAGCTGTTGAGCATAGCTGTACGTGAATAGTAAGCTGTACCTTCATACATCTTGTAAGCCTGCTGAATCTTCTCTTCACAGAGATTTTCAAGCTCAGAAACAACCTCGAAAGCTTCTTCAAAGCTTTTTCCTGTAACAACAGCACCGTGCTGTTTCATAAGGATTGCCTTGCTCTTCGGATAATCTTCATAAGCCTTTGCAACAGCATTGCGGAGCTTTGAAGTTGACGGCATACCGTAGTCTGCAACGGGTACGCAGTCACCGAAAAGTGCAGCATATTTTTCAGGGATTGCTTCAATGTTTTTGCCTGTGGCACCAACAACAGAAGCTTTGATCTGATGAGTATGTATAACAAAATTCTCTTCGGGACGAAGTCTGTAAGCGTCAGCGTGAACACCCTTTTCGCTTGAAGGCTTAATGTCACCTTCATAGCTGCAGTCAGCAATATTTACAACAACAATGTCGTCGGGAGTGAGTGTTTCGTAAGCTCTTCCGCTCGGAGTGATAACAAACTGAGTGTCGGAAATTCTTGCACTTACGTTGCCCCATGTACGAGCAATGAGCCCAGTTTCCAAAAGCTTTTTACCGGCTTCAACAACCAGCTCTTTTGCTTCTTGAATGCTATAAGCCATAATTTTTCTCCTAATTTATGATCAGCCGATTCTGCCGCAGTTGTCGAATACTCTGTCGAAACGTGCGATTGCATCGTCGATATCTTCTTCTGTGTAAGCAGCACTTGTGTAAAGACGGCTACCTGCAAGAGTAACCATACCTTCTGCCATGTAAGCAGCACCCATGTGCTCCATTTCCTTCTTACGTGCACTTGTCTCTTTAAGAACTTCAGGAATAAGCCACGGCTTTGACCAGTCGATTGAATAGTGCATTGTACCAACTGTGTCAAGGTGACAGATTGAACCCTGGTTGAATGCTACGAAGGGAAGGTTGTGCTTCTCGATTGACTTCTGGAGACCCTTAACAAGTCTGTCACCCATAGCGCCTGCCTTTTCACAAGCCTTTGATTCTTCGATTTCGCAGAGTGTGTAGTAACCTGCAACGCAAGAAAGGGGAGTAGCAGCCATTGTACCGCCGCACATTGCCTTCTTAACCTTCTTGCCTGAACCGTCAAGACCTGCACCGAGGTGAGCCATAACGTCTTTATGACCACCGATCCCGCCTGCACCCGGATAACCGCCGGCGATAATCTTACCGAAGATTGTAAGGTCAGGATCTACGCCGAAGTAACCCTGAGCACCTGAAACGCCGATACGGAAGCCTGTAACAACCTCATCGAAAACAAGGAGTGAACCGTACTTGCGGCAAAGCTTTTCAACGCCCTTAACAAATGCCTTGCTGAGAGGACGAGTACCGCTTTCAGGACCAACGGGCTCAAGGAATACAGCAGCTGTACCGCCGATGAGCTGGTTCTTCTTAAGCTTCTTCTCAAGGTCTTCAAGATCGTTCGGGAAGAATTCGTCTGTATGCTTGAATACGAACATCGGAACGCCGGGAGACTGAAGGTTCTTTGTTCCGGGAACTCTCATACCGTAAGCCATCTGATCTGACCAACCGTGGTATGCACCACCCATTTTAAGAATGTTCTTTTTACCTGTAGCAAGACGTGCAACACGAACAGCACACATACAAGCTTCAGTACCTGAACCGAGCATACGGAACATTTCAACTGAAGGAACGCACTCAGCAATTTTGTTTGCGAGCTTGTACTCATATTCATGGAAAAGACCTGTTGAAGGACCGCAATCGTTAAGAAGCTCGATTACCTTGTTACGAACCTTTTCAGGGTTGCTTCCGACGATTGTCGGACCGCCTGCCTGAAGGAAGTCGTAGTATTCGTTACCGTCGATGTCATAAAGCTTGTTGCCTGAAGCCTTTGTGAAAACGAGAGGGAACGGATAGTTGAAAGCAAGGTTATGCTGAACGCCACCGGGAATACGACCCTTAGCAACGTCAATCATTTCCTTTGATTTAACACACTTCTTTGCGAAGTATTCTTCTTCATACTTTTTCAATGCCTCGGGTTTGACACTGTAGATTGGCTTCTTAATAAGCTCATCAAGCTGTTTTGTAACAGCATCAGCATCAAGATACTTGGTGATACCAAAAGTGTTAGCCATTTCATTTTCCTCCGATGTATGTAATTTTTTGCAATATAATGCATTTTGCTTTATACCCAAGATAAAGTATAACATAAATGAAATAAAAATAAAATATTTTTTTACATTTTTTTAAAAATTTTTTGCAATTTTATATGTTTTTATGTTAGAATATACTCAATACAGTTTGGGGGTTATTTAAATGGCAATTTATGTTATCGCTTATGACGTCGGCACGACCGGCATGAAGACTTGTCTTTTTGAAATTGACAAGACGATTAAACCTATCGCAAACGCATACGGAGCATATAATCTTTATATGGTCGGCAACGGTGGTGCAGAGCAGGATCCCGAAGAATGGTGGGGTGCAATGTGTTCCACAACAAAGGAGCTTTTCAGCAAAACTGATATCAAGCCTTCACAGATTGCAGGTATCTCTTTCTGCTCACAGGCTCAGGGACTTGTTCTTGTTGACAAGAACGGTAACCCTGTCCGCAGAGCAATGAGCTATATGGACCAGCGTGCTAAGGAAGAGCTTAAAAAATATATGGCATACGGTATTCAGATTGCGGGTGCAAATATCGTTCCTCTTCTTAAGTCACTTGTTGCAACAGGTGCGGTTGCCTGCAGTGTTAAGGACCCTGTTTATAAATACAAGTGGGTTGAAGCTAACGAACCCGAAAATTACAAGAAAACACATAAATGGCTCGATGTTAAGGATTTCCTCATCTGCCGTTGTACTGATGTTTTTGCAATGACAAAGGACTCAGCTTTCGCAACTCTTCTTTACGATACAAGAAAGGGTAAGGAATGCTGGAGCAAGAGCGTTGCAGGCATTTTTGATGTTAATATGAATCACTTGCCCGATATCGTGAAGTCAACAGATATTGTTGGTAAGGTTACAGCTAAGGCAGCTGAACAGCTCGGACTTGCAGAAGGTACTCCAGTATTCGGTGGTGGCGGTGACGCTTCGCTTATCGGTGTCGGTGCAGGCAGCGGTGCTGTTGGTGACACTCACGTTTATCAGGGTACATCAGGTTGGGTCGGCACAGTTGTTGAAAAACAGCTTGTTGATACATCGGCTATGATTGCGGCAATCGTCGGTGCAGACCCCGATACATTCAACTATTTCGCAGAGCTTGAAACAGCAGGTAAGTGCCTTGAATGGGTACGTGACCATCTTTGCCTTGACGAAATCGGTATTTTTAAGCAGAAGACAGATGTTGCGGAAGACCCCGAAACAGAGTACACAAGCCTTTACGACTATATGACAAAGGTTATCAGCGAGGTTCCCGCAGGTTCAGGCGGAGTTATCTTTACACCCTGGCTTCATGGTAACCGTTGCCCGTTCGAGGATCCGAATGCTGCAGGTATGTTCTTTAACATCAGCATTGACACAGGTAAGTCGCAGATGCTCCGTGCAGTTATTGAGGGTGTTTGCTTCCACCTTAACTGGATGCTTGAGGCACAGGATAAGAAGATAAAAACTTCTGATACAATCCGTTTTGTCGGCGGTGGTGCACTTTCTGACGTTACAAGCCAGATTCTTGCTGACATCACAGGCAAGACTGTTGAAACAGTAAACCGTCCGCAGGATATCGGTGCTGTCGGTGCGGCTGCAATGGTAGCTATCGGTCTTGGTGTTATTGAGAACGTTGCAAAGGTTAAGGATTTTGTTCCTGCAGTTAAGACATTCAAGCCTAATAAGGCTAACAAAGCTGTTTATGATAAGAACTTCGAAGTGTTCAAAAAGCTTTACAAGAGCAACAAGGAAAACTTCAAGCTTCTCAACGGCTGATATACATAAACAAAATTGCCTTGTGTCGTCGGCACAAGGCAATTTCTGAAATTGGTGGTGTATTATGAACAAAGAAAGTATCAAACGCAAGCTGAGAATTATCAAAAGAAAAAAATGGCCGATTGCCTTAATTGCTGTTATTCTGGTTGTAGCTATCGCTTTACCGGTAACGATATCATTGGTAAGCTCACAAAAGAGATTCAATGCCAAAACTCCGCTTCCGTTGACGGATATTCTTACACAGGAAAAGGACAGGGAAAGAATAACTCTTGTCGCACATCGCGGATATTCGGCACAGGCACCTGAAAATACAATTCCCGCAATTCAGAAAGCTGCCGAGTACGGCTTCGATTACGTTGAAATCGATATCCGTCAGACAAAGGACGGCGTATGGGTTGTAATTCACGACGAGGATATTAAAAGCGTGTGCGATAAAAAAGGTAAGGTTTCCTCGTATACATATTACGACCTTGTGACCTGTAACGTTGTGCGCGGTGCGAATGCGAAGGAATATCCCGACCTTAAGGTGCCGACACTTGAACAGGCTCTCAAAGCGTGTATGGAATACAACATTGTTCCGATGATTGAAATTAAGGATTACACTCCCGAAGGAATTCCGAAGCTTCTTGAGCTTGTTGAAAAATACGGATTTGAAAAGAGTTGTTCAATCATCTCCTTCAAACGAAGTGCCCTTGAACTTGTCAGAGAGCAGAACAAAGAAGTCAGAATTCTGAAACTGGTTTCAAAGCTTGATGATGAAGAAATGCAGAAGTGTCTTGATGCAGAAAATATGGGTGTCAGCTTTAACGGAAACGAAAAGAAGAATACTCCCGAAAAGATTGACAAATTGCGTGAAGCAGGGCTTGAAATTGCCTGCTGGACAATTGATTCTCCCGAAACAATGCTTCATTGGGTAAGCGAAGGTGTTACTACCTTTGTTACAAACAAGATTTATTATCACAACTAAAGCAAAAAGCTGCTCGATGAGCAGCTTTTTTTAAATCATTTTTTCGTATTTTTTCTTTGCTTTACGAAGAAGCCTGATTGCTTCGGTTTCATCTGTTTCTTTCTCAGAAGAAACATCTTCTGATTCTTCAACCGGAGCATCATTTTTTACTTCAGGATTAACGGGATAAGCGTCGTCAAAAGCGTCGTATTCGCTTTTAAGCTCTGCAAGGTTTCCGTAAAGCTTAAGTATATCGTCGGAAAGACCGGTCACTTCAGAAAGAATGGAATCGATTTTTTCCTTTGCCTCCTTTACCTTAAGGGAGGTTTTTTCTGTTATGTCCTGTGCAAGAATCTTTGCACTTTCAACGTAACGGTCCGCATAATCAACAGATTCCTTCATAAGCTGTGCAGAGGTTTTTGAAACACGCAGTCTGCTTTCAGCCTCAGCAATGTCTGCAGCAAGATTTTCGATTTCAGCGTCCTTTTCTTCAAGAGTCTTTTCAAGCTCCTGAAGAGTTGCCTGAAGAGTTTTCAATTCTTCGGCATCGCTTTTTGCATTTTGTGCTTCTTCCTGCAGGGAAGCGATGCAGTTCATAACCTGAACACGGTCAAAACCGCCGACGATTGCTTTTTTTAATATAACTTCTTTTTCCAAGGTGTATCACCTTAATCAGTAATTAATATTATTCAACGTCAGATGTACAGTTCGGACACTTAACAGCCTTGATGTCAATTTCAGAGCAGCAGTACGGGCACTTCTTTGTTGTGGGTTCTGCTTCGGGCTCGTCCTTTTTCTTTATAGCCTTTTCAGTAATCTTGTTGATAAGCTTGATAAAGCAGAAGATTACGAATGACATGATAAGGAAGTTGAGAACTGCTGTTACAAAGTTACCCCATGTAACTGTAGCTGCAAATTCGCCTTCGCCGATTTTCCATACGCGCTGTGAAAAATCGATGTTACCTGTAATCATACCTACGAGCGGCATTACGATATCGTCAACCAATGACTTAACGATAGCCTGGAAAGCACCACCGATGATAACACCGACTGCAAGGTCGATTACGTTGCCTCTGAGAACAAACTTCTTGAATTCATTAAAAAATCCTTTACCTTTTTTCATCCGAGAACACCTCTTCAATAATTTTTTAAAATTGTATCATATATGGATTTTAATTTCAATATTTAAATAAAAAATGTTGCGGTTGAATATAGGACTGTGACGCGGAAACTTTATTGTTGAATGTTTTCTTTATACGTGATATAATTATTGCCTGTTATATATGTATTCCCGGCAAAAGGAGTTGTTCTTTTGAAAAAAATAGATTTAAAAATTGTTACGAGTGTTGCTGCGGCAATTATTGTTGTTTACCTTACAACACGCTATTGGCCGAATATCGCTGGTATTCTCAGCTCCGTTATGTCTGCCGCAACGCCTATCATTTTTGGCTTCGTTGTAGCGTATCCGATCAATATTCTTCTCGGTTTCTACGAGCGTCATTTCTTCCCGAAGAGTGAGAAAGGTATTGTCCTGAAACTCCGTAAGCCCGTCTGTCTTTTGGCGGCTGTTATTTCAATTATCGGTGTTGTTGCAATGGTTGTTGTGCTTGTTGCACCGCAGTTTGTTGCCTGTATCAAAATGCTCATTGCAAAGATTCCGCCTGCAGTTGACTGGGTTATACAGAAATTTAATGAAAACGAATTCCTTTCAAAAAATGTTGTTGGTGCTATAACGCAATTTGATTGGCAGGCAAAGCTTGCCGATATGACAGAAAAAATTGCTGCAGGTGTCGGAAGCACTGTCGGTGCCGCATTTACTGCTATTTCTTCCGTTTTTACAACGGTTGCAAATGTTGTTATCACCGTTATAATTTCTCTTTATGTTCTCTTTGAAAGAGATAAGCTTTTACGTCAGGTTAAAAAAGTCGGTTCGCACTATGTGCCGGAACGTGTGTTTGCAAAGATTTGTCACGTTTTATCCGTGCTTAACGAATCTTTCCATAAATTCATTGTCGGTCAGTGCCTTGAAGCTGTTATCCTTGGTACTCTTTGCACAATCGGTATGTTTATCCTTCGTATACCGTACGCTCCGATGATCGGTGCCCTTATGGGATTTACCGCACTTATCCCGATTTTCGGCGGACTTATCGGTGCAGGTGTTGGTGCATTCCTTATCCTTATGGACTCACCGATCAAGGCTTTGATTTTTATTATTTTCGTTATCTTGCTTCAGCAGATTGAAGGCAACTTTATCTATCCGAAGGTTGTCGGAAGCTCAACAGGCTTGCCCGGTCTCTGGGTGCTTGCCGCTGTTACAATCGGCGGTTCGGTTTCGGGAATCATCGGTATGCTTATCGCTGTGCCGATTGCCGCAACCTTTTATAAGCTCGTCCGTGACGATATGAAAACAGAGAAAAAAACACCGTGGGACATTCTTGCAGTCCCTGAGAGTTTTAATAATAAAGAAAAAGAGGGCGAATAATCACAATGAGTAAATTTTCGAAAATCTTACAGCTTTTCGTCACCTTCCTTAAAATAGGTGCGTTCACCTTTGGTGGCGGATATGCGATGATTCCTATCATTCAGAAAGAAATCGTCGAAAAGAAAAAATGGATAACGGACGACGATATCCTTGAAATTATTGCGATTGCTGAATCAACACCGGGACCGATTGCAATCAACTCAGCGACTTTTGTCGGCTACCGTGTTGCGGGCTTCTGGGGGGCTTTCTTTGCAACATTCGGAGTTGTTCTTCCTTCGTTTGTTATCATTCTTTTAATTTCGTTTGTATTAAGAGAATTCCAGTCAATCAAGGCTGTTCAGTATGCATTCAACGGAATCCGTGCAGGTGTTCTTGCCCTTCTTATCAAGGCGCTTGTCGGAATGTATAAAAAAGCTCCGAAGAATTTGGTTTCGTATATCGTTATTGCGGTATCGTTTATCATTACGGCATTCTTTGATATTAACGTACTTTTCGTTATCATCGGCTGTGCTGTTTTCGGACTTGTGACCTCACTTATCGCGAAAAGGAGGAATGAGAAATGAATATTTTCCTTGATCTTTTCCTTACCTTCTTTAAAATAGGTGCATTTACCTTTGGCGGTGGCTATGCAATGCTTCCGCTTATGCAGGAAGAAGTCCTCGCCCACAAGTGGATGGAGCTTTCAGACGTTGTCAATTTTATCGCTGTCAGCGAAAGTACACCCGGTCCGTTTGCAATCAATATGGCAACTTACGTCGGCTCAGAGGTTGGCGGTGCATACGGAGTTATGGGTTCGGTTTTTGGCTCATTCTGTGCAACACTTGGTGTTGTACTTCCGTCTTTTATAGTTATTCTCATTGTTGCTAAGTTCTTTGAAAAATTCAAAAACAGCTTTGTTGTTAAAGGCTGTATGACAGGACTTAAGCCTGCGGTTGTCGGTCTTATCGGCTCGGCGATTATTTCCGTTGCATTGACGGTGTTCCTGCCGTCAGGAGTTTCAATGGCAGGACTTATGGCTTCAATCAAGGATGTCGCATTCTATTGCTATATTGCAATTTTTGCATTGTGTACAGTTCTTGCATTCAAAAAAGTTCACCCGATTATCATAATTGTTCTTGCTGCCGTGCTTGGTATTGTGACGGGATATGTACTGTAAGATTGTAATAGTTATTTAAAACTTTAAATAATTATAAAAAACACTTGCATTTGTAATAATCAGGTGTTATAATTCTGAAAAATCAAATATATTATGGATGATGTTTGCTGAAGAAGCTATTGCTGCCGAAGGAGTAACGCTCTCAGGCTTCCCGAAAGGGAAAAGGACTGCAAACGGACATAACTTTGGAGAATCTCATTAAATTGAGTGCCGAAGGGGCAAAGTGTTTTCGCACTAATCTCTCAGGCAAAAGGACAAAGTTTTATTACCCGATTCTGTCGGGAAAACTGTGCTTTTGTCGGATTACGCCCTGTAATCCGACTTTTTTTATTTTTATTTTTCGGAGGGTTTAACATGGAAGCTTTTTTTGAAAAAGTTGCAGAGATAAACGGCTCTGTCAACGGTGTTGTGTGGGGAACATTCGGTCTTGCACTGCTTATCGGTACAGGCGTACTTATGACCGTTGTTACAAAGGTGTTTCAGGTAACACATCTCGGTCTTTGGTGGAAAAACACAATCGGTAGCCTTTTTGCCAAAAACGTAATCGGACATTCAAAGGAAAAGGGTTCAATTTCTCCTTTCCAGGCACTTTGTACTGCACTTGCTGCAACAGTCGGTACAGGTAACATCGCAGGTGTTGCCGCTGCAATTTGTATTGGCGGTGCAGGTGCTGTTTTCTGGATGTGGGTTGCTGCATTTTTCGGAATGATGACAAACTATTCGGAAAACGTGCTTGGAATTTATTACCGTCGCCGTAACATCAACAATGAATGGTCAGGCGGTGCGATGTATTATCTTTGTGACGGTCTCGGTAGCAAAAAGGGTTGCAAAACAATAGGTAAAATTCTCGCTGTCCTTTTCTGCATTTTCACAATGCTTGCTTCGTTCGGTATCGGAAGTATGGGTCAGGTCAACAAAATTGTTGCCAATATCGCAACAGCTTTTGACGTGGAAGCAATTTCGTCAATTGAAGTCTTTGGTGGAGTTTCACTTTACAATGTTATTCTCGGCGTAATAATTATGGCTCTTGTCGCACTCATAACTCTTGGCGGACTCAAGAGAATTGCAAATGTTGCAGAGAAAGTAGTTCCCTTTATGATTATTCTCTTTATTGCAGGCAGCCTTATTGTTATAGGCGTTAACTACGACCAGATCATCCCTGCGTTCAAAACAATTTTTGTCAACGCTTTTAAACCTGAAGCTTTTGTCGGCGGTACACTCGGTGCAGCAATCAGTGCCGCAGTTACTCAGGGCTTTAAGCGTGGTGTTTTCTCAAACGAAGCAGGTCTTGGTTCTTCGGTTATGGTTCATTCTAACTCCAATGTCAAAGAGCCTGTAAAACAGGGTATGTGGGGTATATTTGAAGTTTTTGCCGACACAATGGTTGTCTGCACAATGACTGCTCTTGTTGTTCTTACTTCAGCTGTATTCGATGCAAAAACAGGAGCTCTTGCCGATGGCCTTACAGATGCAACACTTGTTGCAGGAGCATTTAACTCTGTATTCTCATGGGGAGACATCGGCGAAAAATTCATTGCTGTTGCAATGTTCCTTTTTGCGTTCACAACTGTACTCGGCTGGTCACACTACGGTTCAAAAGCGTGGGAATACCTGTTCGGTACAAAGACCACAATCGTATTCAAAATTATTCACGTTATCACCGTTATCTTCGGTGCTGTGATGACATCTTCACTTGCATGGGATATTTCAGACACTTTCAACGGCCTTATGATGATACCGAACCTGATTGGTGTTGTTGTGCTGTTCCCGATTGTTATGAAAATCACACAGAACTACATTAACCGTAAGGTTAAAAATAAGAACGAAAAACCCGTTCTTTCCTATGATCCCAAAATTCAGGCTGAAGCAGAAGCTTCACTTGAGGATTAATCAAAGCAAAAGACCTTCCACAGCGGAAGGTCTTTCTTTTTTACTTATCAAAGCTTGGGTTGAAGGCGTAGAAGTTTTTGCAGTCCATTTTATCGGTAGCAAGTCGTAAACCTTCACCGAAACGCTGGAAGTGAACGATTTCTCTTTCACGAAGGAATTTAATCGGTTCACGAACGTCGGGATCATCAACAAGACGCAAAATGTTATCGTAAGTTGTACGTGCCTTCTGTTCTGCCGCCATATCCTCTGTGAGGTCAGCAATAAGATCGCCCTTCGATTGCATACCTGCAGCACTCCACGGGAAACCGCTTGCCGCTGTCGGATAAACTCCTGTTGTATGGTCAACAAAGTAAGTGTCAAAACCGCTTCGCTTAATTTCGTCGGGAGTAAGATTTCTTGTCAGCTGGTAAACGATAGCACCGATCATTTCAAGATGGCCAAGCTCCTCGGTACCAATGTCCGTCAGGAGTCCTTTCAGCTCAGGGAAAGGCATCGAATAACGCTGACTCAGGTAACGGAGTGATGCACCCAACTCACCGTCAGGGCCGCCGTACTGAGAAATTATGATCTGTGCATATTTAGGATTAGGATTTGTAATTTTTACGGGATATTGCAGCTTTTTCTCATAGACAAACATCAGCAACTACCTCCTATGTCCCACGGCCACGGATTTTTCAGCCAAGAAGCTCCGGGATCGGAATTCCCGTAAAGCGGGCCAAACTGTTCCTCGTATTCACAAACGAGCTTTTCGTTCATTTCTTCGTATTTTTTATAAAGTGAAAGTGCTGCAAGATCGTCGGGATGAGTATCCATATAAAGATGCAATTCCCACATTGCAAACTGCACGGCATCAAGCCGCTGAAGAATAATTCCTCTTGTCATCTGTTACCACTTCCGAGAAACGGCTTGCTCAGAGCAGGGAAAAGTGTTCCGCATCTAAGAGCCGTCATTTCGTCAAAGGTGGTAAAATCTGTCTGAAAAGGAACGTATAACATTGCGACTTGCGGATTTTCGGGAAGTTCCGTCATTCTGCAGCCGCAATCATCAGTAAAACGCGGTCTGTTGTAACCCGTCGGCTTGACGTGATGATGAATATACTGTGGATTATTCAACTTGATTAGCTCCTTTTAATTACTCGGCATACGCCTAATACATCTTATGCTGACGTTCAGTAAGTGTCACAAAGTTCTTAAACAGAAGGAAATCAGATTGACAATAACTCTGTCGGTGATATAATTATTATGTTAAAAATTATTCTGTAGGAGGATTTTGTAATGTATATCATCAATCAGCTTACTGCACTTTTTTTGTCAATTCTTTTTACATTCGGTACTTTTGTTCCTGAAAGCCTCGTAATCGAAAATGTTCCTGAAAAATCTGCTGACACCATAAGAATAATGTCATTCAACGTCCGTTGTGCGGATGATGCTTTCGGTTCGGTAAAGGGCAGAAGTCAGCTTATCTGTGCTGCTTTGGAACAGTATGCACCCGATTCCTTTGGTGTTCAGGAAGCAACACAGGAATGGCTTGATATCCTGAGCGAAAATCTTGAAGATTATGCTTGTGTAAGCCAGATGCGTGACGGTAAAAAGAGTTCCGAAGCTTCAGCTGTATTTTACCTTAAAGACAAATATACTCTTGTTGACAGCGGAACAATCTGGCTGTCCGATACTCCTGATGAATTCGCTTCAAAATTCACCTGGTCCTTCTGTCCGAGAATTGCAACGTGGGTAATTCTTCAGGATAAGTCAACAGGGGAGACATATACGCATATCAATACACACCTTGACCACGTTCTTGAATCTGTTCGTGTTGATCAGATAAAGGTGCTCAAAGTTAAAATCGAAGAGCTCAAGGCAAAGGGGTATCCCGTTGTCTGCACAGGTGACTTCAACACAAAGGAAGGTGCAGATGCTTATAACGAAATGAACGGATGCCTGCTTGATTCAAAATATCTTGCAAAGAATTCTGACGACGGAGCGACCTATATAAATTACGGTCAGAATATATTTGAAACCAAGCCGATTGATTTTATTTTCGTAAGCGAAGGCACTGAGGTTGAAACCTACAAAATTATTGATGAAAAAATCAGTGATATGTATCTTTCTGACCACGCTGCACTTTGCACAGACGTAAAATTTTAATGAAGTTCCGATGAAAGCGGGAGGGGATTAACCCTCCCGCTTTGTTATTGAAGAATATATACTAAAAAACTGACAAATAGCCCGATAACCCCGAATTTGTACATCAAACAATGGGAGTGAAGTTGCTGATAGGCTATGATTTCAATCGGGTGTGCAGGGGATTGTTGAATATCGGTGGTATAGCGGTACATTGTACCGTCGCAATTATCAAAAAACCTTCAATTTATTTTCATTTTTATATAGTAAATTTTCAATCTATATGTTATAATATATCGATTATTTTTATTATGAGGTTTTCTATGAAAAGAGTTACAAAGCTTGACAGAAAAACATTGAAATTTTACGCTCGTATGGCGGCTGAAAGCTTCGTCAACGATCCCGTGCATTGCTATGCAAACAAGAATGTCGAAAGAAGAAAAAAGTTTGTTTATCACTTCCTTCTTGAAAGATTAACTTCTTCGAACAACTGCGATGTTTTTTATGTTGATGATGAAAACAGAGGACTTTGCGTCTGGAGAGATGCACATAACGAATATACGGTAATCGATTTTCTTAAATGTCCGAACTGGGTTTTTCTTTGCTATTACATAGATGCAACATTCAAAACCCTTATGGCTTACCGTTATCTTGATTCAAAGGTATTTGACAAAAAGACAAAGATTATTTCTCCCGTTTTTGTTGACCCGAAGCATCAGGGTAAGGGGATTGCAAAAGAAATGATTTTAAAAGGCATCGAGGAATTTACAGCTCAGGGCTATAAAATCGGTCTTGAAGCGCAGAATCCCGATAACGTTCCGTTCTACGAAAAACTCGGTTTCAAAATAATCAAAGAAGAGTTTTATGAACGTGAAAAAATCCACAATTACTATATGGTATATGACCCGGAGGTTAAATAAGCGATGAAAAATTACAATCACACACTTCTTGTTATGGAAAAGCAGGAATATCCTGCAGATGCGAAAGAAGCTATCATAAAGGTTGAAGAAAAAATTCTTGCAGACGAAAAAGCAAACAAACTCTACGATTCAATGTACAGAGCTTATTGGCTTAAAAAGAAGAACTTCGATGCTTTCAGCGATAAGGTTAAGGCTCTTGCTGAAATGATCGGTGAAAACGAGTACACCGTAAAGCTTGTTCTTCTTCTTAACTGCACAAAGCCTTTGCTTGCTGAGTACAAAAAAGCTAACATCAGCGAGGATATTTATTGGAACACAATTATCGACCTCAAGGTAAAGATGCTTGAGTGTAAAGAAAACTACGGTGTTTACGGAACCTTTGTTGAGGGTTGGTTCAAACAGTTCTACACCCTTGAAAGATTCGGTATCGGCAGATTCCAGTACGAGCTTGCAGATTTCTGTGAGGATTACTACGATGAGCACGGAATTGTGCTTAAGGACAGCGAGTTCGTTCTCGGTATGCACATCCCGTCACACCTCGGCAGCCTTGATGAAGAAACACGAATGGATTCTTACAAGAAAGCTTATGAATTCTTCAAGGACAGATTCAACGGCGGACCGATGGTTGTCTGCTGCGGTTCATGGCTTCTTTATCCCGACAACCTCAACATTCTTCCCGAAAAGTCCAAGGTAAGAGAATTTATTCTTGATTATGAACCGCTTGATATCACAAGGACTTACGATTTTGGCGATGCATGGCGAGTTTTCGGCGTTGAGAATGCACACAAGAGAGTGCATGAGCTTCCGAGAAACACAAGCATGCAGAGAGCTTTTGCAGAGTGGTTTGAGCAGGGTAAGAAGTGTGGTCACGCATATTGTATTCTTATTTTTGACGGTGAAAAGCTTCTCACAAGAAACACAAGAGAAGAATTCAAGGAAAAATACGGCTATTAATTTTAACTTATAAATTTCGAAAGGAGTGAAAGGAATATGTTTTTGAAAAAGTATCTCGGTGCACATAAATTGGCAATATTCCTTTGCTCCGTTCTTTTTGTTTTCCAGGCTGTTTTCAGCCTCAGCGTGCCCTATTTTATGGGCGAAATGATAAACATCGGAACTCAGCAGAAGGGTATTGAAAGTCCCGTCCCTGAAATTATGAAGGCGAGAGCTGTTGATCTGTTTTCGCAGATTATACCTGACGAGGAGGAAAAGATATTCTTTTCTTTCTACGAAAAGTCTGCGGACGGTGATGTTTATAATCTCCGCGAGGATTATGACGAATCCGAGGCGTTGAGAATTTACGAAAATGCGATGACGGCAGGCTTTTATATCATAACAGAAATTACTCAGGGCAAAACTCCGGATGTTGAAGCCGAGCAGATCAACTATATGGTTGAAAAGGTAAGCCTTCGTACGCTGTATATGTATTCAGACGAGCTTTCGGCTTTTTCTGACGAAGAGATTCTCGGTTTCTATGAAAAGGCACAGAATGCTCCCGAAGCGCTCAAGAATCAGCTTGCATCGTTTACTGTTTCGTATTTCTATGACGATGCGGGTATCGATTGTGATGAAATTCAGCAGAAATATATTTTCAGAACAGGTGCAGTGATGGTTGTCTGCGTGCTTTTGCAAGTGATTTGCATCTTCCTTACGGGAAAAATTACGGCAAAGCTTTCAGCTTCGGTTACGGGCAGACTGAGAGAGGAATATCTCCTTCATACAGCAGAGTTTTCTTCAAAGCAGAAGCGAATCTGTGACAACGACCTTTATACTGTTTTCTCTGACGATATAACGAATATCGGCACGGTTATTAATTACGTTATGTCGGCTGTGCTTTATGCTCCGATTGTCAGCGTGGGCGGTATACTGCTTTCGTTTACGATAAGTCCGTTTTTGAGTATGGTTGTTCTTGCAACCGTTGTTATTGTTGTTGCTGTGCTGTTTATTCTTTATAAGGTCGCAGTGCCGAAGTACGACAATCTTCAGGAAAATTATTCACTTCTTGTCCGTTTTGTAAAGAACGGAATAAACAGAATTTACACAATCCGTACAATGAGAACACAGAAGCTTGAAAGAACACGCTTTTCTGACGTTACAGAGAAAGTCCGCAAGGATGAAAGCTATGTTCTTAAGGCTGTATTTACGGCTTTGAGTATTGTTTCGCTCATTTCAAATCTTGTTGTTGCCGCAACGGTAATCCTTTCGGGTAACAGTTTACTTTCTTCAAGAATCGGTATCGGTGATATCATCGCATTCCTGCAGTATTCCGTAATCAGCGTGTCTGCATTCACTGCGATTGCCGCTGTTATAATGTTTGCTCCGAGAGCAAAAGTTTCGTTTAAGAAGTTCAGCGAGGTTATGAGTACTCCGATTCCTGAAAGACCGAATTCACAGGGACTTAAGCTCAGCGAAAACAGCGGTCATACGGTTGAATTCAGAAATGTCGGTCTGAGCTTTGAAAATGGTGGAATTTCCGACGTATCATTCACCGCAGAAAAGGGACAGATTACTGCGATTGCAGCACCGACGGGGTGCGGAAAAACAACACTTCTCGGTCTTCTTACGGGAAGCGGTGAAAGCTTTGACGGAGAAATCTTCATCGATTCGCAGAAGCTTGAAGAAATCAGCATAGACAGCCTTCGCAAGCGGGTTTCTTATGCGTTCAGCGAGCCTGTACTTTTCTCTAAAAGCGTTAAGGAAAATCTCCTCCTTTACGGAGCAGAGGACAACAGAAATGCGGTTAAGAAAGCTCTTAATGCGGCATCAGTTGATTTTGTTGACAACGAAAATATGCTTCTTGAAAATGGCGGTAACCGCTTAAGTGGTGGCCAGCGAGGAAGAATTTCTCTTGCAGGTGCCCTTTCAAAAGAAGCAGGTATATATATAATTGACGATTGTATGAAGTCTGTTGATGTACAGACGGAGAAAAACATTCTTGAAAGCCTCAGAAAGCTTTCAAAAACGTCAGCGGTAATTCTTGTAACGCAGCGTATAAACAGCCTTATCGAGGCGGACAAGGTTATCGTTTTCAATAAAAACGGTATTGAAGCACAGGGCACACACGAGCAGTTGCTCCGAACTTCAGATTTTTACAGGGAGCTTGCATCTCTGCAGGGATTGGAGGTGACCGCACGTGAGTGATGAAAAAAGCGGAGTGTTTAAATTCCGATTTGACTCAGGCTCAAAAACAGTTGAGGACCGAGCAAATAAAAAAGAAATTCAGAAGCGTTTGCTTAAAAGTCTTTCTGCTTACAAAGTAAAGCTTATTCTTTTTGCGGTCGTAACCCTTCTTTACAGCGTAACCTTCGTTATCTTCCCGCAGAAGATAGGAGATATCATTGATGCGTTCGCATCTTCGATTATCCAATATCTTCTCGGACTTGGCGACGGAAGTGTATTCAGCGAGATCATTCCGTATGCAATTCCTGCGGTCGCATTCTTTGTTGCAAATGCAGTTTTCGCACTTCTGCAGGGTTATATTGTAAGCGATATCATAACCTCCTACTCAGCAAACCTGAGAAAGGCTGTTATGGAAAAGTACGATACACTTGCAGTTTCGTTTATCGACAGTACAGATCACGGAAAGATTATTTCGGCTATGACACAGGATGTTGATGCGCTCAATCAGAGCCTTAATCTTCTTTTGATGAGATTTGTTGCTCCTGTGATTACATTTGCTGTAATAATCATAACTCAGCTGATAACCAACGTTACTGTCGGTATAATAAGTATTATTTTCTGTATTCTCGGCTTCGGTTTTACATTGTTTTCCGAAAGAAGAGAGAAAAAAGCAGCAACAAAACAGCAGTCGGATAAGGGCGGACTTTATTCTGAAGCGGCAGAGTTTTATAACGGTCTTGCTGTTTTGCAGAACTCAGGTAAGGTTG
>JAZRNR010000170.1:0-11102 GCA_045648305.1 Acutalibacteraceae bacterium | reverse complement strand
CGTGATTTCGACTGGTCAGAAACAGAGAACAACAAGCTTCTCTTTGAAATGACAGCAAAATACGGTACTCCGTACTTCTCAAACTACATCAACTCAGATATGGAGCCGAGCGACGTTCGTTCAATGTGCTGCCGTCTTCGTCTTGACCTTCGTGAGCTTCGTAAGAAGTCAGGCGGTTTCTTCGGAAGCGGTGAATCAACAGGTTCAGTCGGTGTTGTTACAATCAACCTTCCGAGAATTGCTTACCTTGCAAAGGATGAAGCTGATTTCTACGCTCGTCTTGACAGAATGATGGATATTTCCGCACGTTCACTCAAGGTTAAGCGTACTGTTATCACAAAGCTTCTTGATTCAGGTCTTTATCCGTACACAAAGAGATACCTTGGCACATTCGACAACCACTTCTCAACAATCGGTCTTGTCGGTATGAACGAAGTTGGTCTTAATGCAAAGTGGCTCAGAGCTGATATGACAACAGAAAAGACACAGCAGTTTGCTAAGGATGTTCTCAATCATATGAGAGAAAGAC
This sequence comes from Acutalibacteraceae bacterium, assembly GCA_045648305.1. GTDB lineage: Bacteria > Bacillota > Clostridia > Oscillospirales > Acutalibacteraceae > CAG-488. Next base: position 10,573 of record JAZRNR010000170.1, on the reverse strand, counting down.
TTTCAGACTATCAGGTTCAGTACGGCGACCTTTACAACCTTGAAGCAACACCCGCTGAATCAACAGCATTCCGTCTTGCAAAGCACGACCTTAAGTACTATCCCGACATCATCACAGCAGGCTGCGAGAAGGATCAGACACCTTACTACACAAACAGCTCACACCTTCCTGTTGGTTACACAGAGGATATCTTCACAGCTCTCGATATGCAGGACGAGCTTCACACACTTTACACATCAGGTACTGTTTTCCACGCTTTCCTTGGCGAAAAGCTTCCTGACTGGCAGTCATGTGCAAGCCTTGTAAAGAAAATTGCTGAAAACTACAGACTTCCGTACTACTCAATTTCTCCGACATACTCAGTATGTAAGAATCACGGCTACATCGCAGGTGAATCCTTCACATGTCCTGAGTGCGGTGAGGAAGCTGAGGTTTACAGCCGTATCACAGGTTACTACCGTCCCGTTAAAAACTGGAACGACGGTAAAACACAGGAATACAAGGACCGTAAGGTTTACGATATCGGCAGATCAGTTCTCAAAAGAACAGCATCCGCTTCTGTTGAGTCAGACGTAATCGTCGGTGCAGATGCTCCTGCTGCAGAAAACCGCAATCTCCTTTTCGCAACAGCAACCTGTCCGAACTGTAAGATTGCTTGCACATTCCTTGACAAGGCAGGCTTCCCCTACGAGAAGCTCCTCGCAGAGGACAATGCAGAACTCGCAACACAGCTCGGCGTTAAGCAGGCTCCGACACTTGTAGTTATCAAGGACGGCGTTGTTGAAAAGTATGCAGGCGTGTCTGATATCAAGAAATTCCTCAACGCGTAAAAATAAAAAGGGATAATATTGTTATGTATGATATTATAATTATCGGCGGTGGCCCTGCGGGGCTTACCGCCGCCCTGTATGCTCGCAGGGCAAACAAGAGCGTTCTCGTAATTGAAAAAGCAACATTCGGCGGACAGATTACATTCTCTCCGAAGGTTGAAAACATCCCCGGCTTCATTCAGCTTACAGGTAATGAATTTGCAGACAAGCTTGTCGGACAGGTGCTTGAACAAGGTGCAGACGTTGAGCTTTGTGAAGCACTTGAAATCAAGGACGGTGACATAAAAACAGTTGTTACCGATTCAGGTGAATTCGAAGGCAAAACCGTTATCATTTCAACAGGTGCAAAACACAGAATGCTCGGTCTTCCGAACGAACACAAATATGTCGGCGAAGGTATTTCCTTCTGTGCTGTATGTGACGGTGCTTTCTTCAAGGGCAAGACAGTCGGTGTTGTCGGTGGTGGTAACTCTGCACTTCAGGAAGCAATTCTTCTTTCTGACCTTGCTGAAAAGGTATATGTTATTCAGGACCTTGATTTCCTCACAGGCGAAAAGAAGCTGGCTGAACAGGTTTACGAAAAAGCAAACGTTGAGGTTATTACAGGCACTCGTGTTACTGCTTTCACAGGTGACACTGAGCTTGACGGAGTTGAACTTACAAAAACCGCTGATTCAAGCATTTCTCACCTCAGCGTTGACGGTCTTTTTATCGCGATTGGTCTTATTCCTCAGAACGAAGCTTTCGCAAATGTTATCGCTCTTGACGAAAGAGGTTACGCAAGTGCAGACGAATCCTGTGTAACAGGTGCAAACGGTATCTTTGTTGCAGGTGACTGCCGAACAAAGAAAATCCGACAGGTTGCAACAGCAGCCGCTGACGGTGCAGTTGCAGCACTCGCAGCTTGCGATTACGTTGATTCTTTAAAATAAACTTCATTATAAAAAGTAACACCGCAGAAATTAATCTGCGGTGTTTTATCATTTATCTTTTTTCTTTTTCAGGTAAATTGCGAATGCAGCCTGCGAAATTCCGAGTACCATCATAAAATACTGCAACGGCTTAAGTCCGTAGAAAAGACAGTCTGTTATTCCGCAAAGCAAGAATCCCATTGCCGATGCAAGAAGAGTAACACCGATTTCGCGTTCTTTTTTACCCATACGTATCAGCTTTATTGCATTGATTGCAAAAACAACAAAAATTGCAAGAAGCAGAATCGGACCGACTATTCCGTGTTCAACCCAAGCTTCAAGAAAAATGTTGTGTGCATGCGGTTGCTTGATATTGTATGTATTGTGAAGCATCTGACGAACGTTGTCAAATCCCGTTCCGTAACCAAAAATCGGCTTATCCTGAATCATATCAAGAATCGCGGTATAAAGACCTTTTCTTGTATTAACAGAAATGTCTTTATCGTTAAGAAGTGAAAGAATACGCTTGACAGTGCCGTTGAAAACAACAAGAATTCCGCCTGCCGTAACTCCACCGAGTGCAAGAAGCGTCAGAAGCTTTTTACCGCCATAAAGAAGAAGGATTGCAAAAACAGCACAAGCATAAAGGTACGGTCCTCTTGAATAAGAACAAGCTATTCCTCCGAGACTCAGCATAAAGCAAGCAAGGCCGATGAGCTTTTTCTTTATATTATCAGAGCAAAGGAAGGTGTGTGCCGCAAACGGGAAAAGCATAACCTCTGCCGTTGAGAAAAACAGCGGATTTGAATACGTACCGCAGGCACGTGTTGCGAATGAATGGAAGGTTGTTGATGCCATTTTCGATTTGATAAATTCGGGAAGAAGCACAACAAGCTTTTCAACACCGTAATCAATGAATCTCCAGAAAGGATTAAAATAACGGCTGACATCAACAGATATGTGATAAAGCACCATCTGTCCGACACCGATTGCTCCCGCAATTCCTGCACAAAGTGCACCGAAATAAAACATTCTGTCAAGGTCTTCCTGAGTTTTGACGGTTTCGGTAATAAAATAGTAACCCGCAAACATCAGCGACCACAAGCCGATACTCGCCAACGATGAAATAACAGATGACGTCCACAGTGATGCCACAACCATCCAGGCCATATAAACGAGGATGCTTATTCCGAGGTCACCGAAATTCGGCTTCACTTTTGTCTTGACTCTGTTTTTAAGAACAAGTATAAAACCAATTCCCGTAAAAAACGGCGCAACATATTCAGGCATAAGGCCTGCCAGAAGAAACGTCACAGGTGCTATGTAGCCAAGCTTATCCGTTTTTTTGTTTTCAAGCGCCACGGTCATGGTTTATTCACCACCCTCAGTATTGTTGTCGCCTTCGGCAACCGTGCTTTTTTCTTTCTTTTCTTTTTCTGATGAAATCTTGTTATAAATCACGGAGCAGATAATGCTCAGTATTCCTGTCGCTGCAAAGATAAGAATTGCGAGCGTATAGTTTTTATTAATAATTTCCTGGCCGCACCAGGTAGAAGTGATGATTGACGGAATTCGTGCTATACCCGTAATCAGCAAAAACTTTTTCATATTAAGACCCGTAAGACCTGCGGCATAAGTAAGCACGTCTTTCGGTGTGCCGGGTATGAGATAAATAAAGAAAAGTGAAAGATACACTTTCTTTTTATTCTGAAGAAAGCGAAGCGATTCGATTTTCTCGATCGGAATAAATGCATTAACGAGCCTTCTTCCGAAAGCACGTGTCAACGCAATGATAACAACCGAGCCTATCATTGTGCCGAGAATGCAAAGAAACATTCCTTCCCATGTGCCGTAAAGTGCACCCGAGCCGATTTCAAGCGGTTCAGCCGGAATAATTTTGATTACCGTCTGGAAGGCTCTTATCGCAACAAATACCCACTTATCAAATCCGCGGAACTGTGCAAGGAAATGCTTAAGACTTTCCGCATCACCGAAAATTTCGTAAAGCTGTTTTCCGTAACGTAAATAGAAATACAGGAAAACGCCACCGATAATCAGGCTTGCACAAACAGCACCTACTCGTTGAAAAAGCTTTACTTTGCGCTCGTAATCAACATCATTTTCAGAAGGTTTTATTTTTTTCATAAAATTCTCCGAGTTCCCCTTTATAGTCAGGCTCGTTCCACGGCTTATGCTTTCCGTTAAAATGGATTACAACCGTGTTTTTACGAACCCAGTCAAGGTCAATTTTCTTGCTTCCCGCAAGCTTGTTTTTGAAATGCTTCAAGGTTTTTTCATCAAGGTTATAAATACGCTCATCAATTACTAAAAGCTTATCGGAAAACAGAACATTTATTACATCCTGATCCGCAAGAAGCAGAAATTTTATATTTTTCTGAATGAAGCTCATAATCTGACCGAGAGTGACCGTTTTTCTCCACTCTGCAAGGTCAATAAGAAGCACTCCTGCATTTATATAGTGGTGCTTCGGAGTGGGACTTATGAGCAAACGGCTCAGGTTGCCCATTTCTATAATACCGTAAAGATGGGTACCTCCGGCAATAACATTACCCTTAAGATCAAGGTTATAAAACTCCGTCAGATCCTTATTGATAACAATATCGGGATCAAGATAAAGTAATCTGTCAACACTTTCGGGCAGAATATCACCGATCAGAAGACGGTAATAAGTCGCTTTGCTTAGTCTGCTGAGTACAGGAGCACCTGAGAAGATTTCATCATCAACAAGCACCCTGTGGATTCTTGCATCAAGGCTTCCGAGAGCCTTTTCCATCTGTGCAAAGTCATCCTCTGTCAGCGAAGAATAGGCAACATATATATCAAAGCTGTTGCCTGTGTTAGTCTTCGCAAGAGAATTAAACATAACACAAAGCGGATGTATATAATTCGAGTCAAGCGCTACAAGAATATTCATAAAATTTCCTTCTTGATCAATCATAAGTATACAAGTGTATTATATCAACAAGACAATTTAAAGTCAACTGAATATTAACGTCTTACATATATATGCAAAAACGGCTCACACTTTCCTGTGTGAGCCGCAATTTGTTTTATCTTATTTTGCAAGGTTTGCCTTGAGGTTAGCAAGCTGAGTTCTGAGTTCTTCAGGAAGCTTGTCGCCAAACTTCTTGTAGTGCTCTTCGATTTCTGCTGCTTCCTTTTCCCAAGTTGCCTTGTCAACTGTAAGGATATCCTTAAGAGTATCCATATCCATATCGAGGTCTGTAAGGTCGATGTCTTCAGGCATCGGAACGTAACCGATAGCTGTTTCTGTTGCATCTGCCTTGCCTTCACAACGGTCTATAATCCAGTTAAGAACACGCATATTGTCGCCGAATCCCGGCCATACGAAGTTGCCTTCGTCATCTGTACGGAACCAGTTAACGTTGAAGATCTTCGGAGCATTCTCGCCGAGCTTCTTGCCCATATCGAGCCAATGCTGGAAGTAGTCAGCCATATGATAACCGCAGAACGGAAGCATAGCCATCGGGTCACGACGAACAACGCCTACTGCACCTGCAGCTGCAGCTGTTGTTTCAGAAGCCATAGCTGAACCGATGAATACACCGTTTTCCCAGCTCTTTGACTGGTAAACAAGCGGAGCGCACTTAGCACGACGGCCGCCGAATACGATTGCAGAAATCGGCACACCTTCACCCTTATCAAACTCAGGAGAGATGCAGGGGCAGTTAACTGCCGGAGCTGTAAATCTTGAGTTCGGGTTTGCACCGTAAGTTGACTTGTCAGCCTTGTTGAACTTTGACGGATCCCAAGGATTGCCGATCCAGTCGTTAGCGTTTGTCGGGAGATCCTTGTTAAGGCCTTCCCACCAAACTGTGTTGTCTTCAAGGTTATGAAGCACGTTTGTGAAGATTGTGTTCTTCTTTGTTGACTCGAGAGCGTTGAAGTTTGACTTCTCGTTTGTACCCGGTGCAACGCCGAAGAAACCGTTTTCGGGATTGATAGCATAGAGTCTGCCATCCTTACCGATTCTCATCCAAGCGATGTCATCACCGATTGTCCATACCTTGTAGCCCTTTTCCTTGAGATATGCGGGAGGAATAAGCATAGCGAGGTTTGTCTTACCGCAAGCTGAGGGGAATGCTGCTGCGATGTACTTAACTTCGCCCTGAGGATTCTCAAGACCGAGGATAAGCATATGCTCAGCCATCCAGCCTTCTTTCCAGCCCTGGTATGATGCGATACGAAGAGCGAAGCACTTCTTACCGAGAAGAACGTTTCCGCCGTAACCTGAGTTAACAGAAATGATAGCGTTGTCTTCGGGGAAGTGGCAGATATATCTCTTTTCAGGATCGATGTCGCATTTTGCGTGGAAGCAACGTACCCAGTCATTGCTGTCGCCGAGAACGTCAAGAACTTCCTTACCTACGCGAGTCATGATATCCATGTTAAGAACAACGTAGATTGAGTCTGTGATCTCAACACCAACTTTTGCAAGAGGTGAGCCGATCGGACCCATTGAGAACGGAACAACATACATTGTTCTGCCCTTGTAAGAGTCGCGAGCAATGTCATAAAGCTTTGCGTACATCTCTTCAGGATCACACCAGTTGTTTGTCGGGCCAGCGTTTTCCTTTGTCTTTGAACAGATGAATGTTCTGTCCTCAACACGAGCAACGTCGTTCGGATTTGTTCTGTGAAGGTAGCAACCGGGGAGCTTTTCCTGGTTGAGCTTGATCATTTCGCCTGTTGCAACAGACTCTGCTCTGAGAGCGTCGAGCTGCTCCTGTGAACCGTCGATCCATACGATCTGGTCAGGCTTAACGAGTTCTGCTTTTTCGTCAATCCAATCAAGAATTGACTTGTTGGTTGTTAATGCCATAATATTTCAATCCTTTCGTTGAAAATACAAATTTTTACACATATATTATATCCAATAAAAAAGGAATTTGCAATATACAATTTGCTTATTGTTGTCGCCATATCTTTGATATTTTGTAACTTCTGACGAATTCGTGAAAAAATAAACGATTGAAGTCCTTGGTTAATGTCCATAATATCATCGGAGGTGTTTTATATGAAAAACGAAAAAACGCAGACAAAACGAATTCTTGACGGATTCATAACCTCGGTTATTCTTATTTTCAGCATCACGCTTGTCACTTCGGGAATTGCCATCAGCAAAATCAACACAGATTATCTTGAATCAGGTGTACGTGCAGGGAAGATTGTTGCCGAAAGAGAGGCTCAGCAGATTTCCGTTACAACTCACGACGGGCTTACATTAAAGCGTGAAAACAATCCCGAAGCATTCAGAAAAATTATCAACTTTCTCCCTCCTCCGATTAACACGACATATATGCTGTTGGAGGAAATTGAAAAAATGATTACCGAATCTCAAAAATAATTAACGGGATGCTTTTACGCATCCCGTCGCCTTTATTCAGTTATCCCAGGTATTTCAAGAAACTTTCGGAGTTGTTCGTCCGTCGGTCTGTAGTCCGTTTTTGAACAGCACGGAATTGTCGGCTCTCTGCCGTCGGTACCGTAGAACGGTGTTTCCCTGTCGTTTTCGTACTGCTTACGGCTTTCCTCCAAGTGAAAATCTGGGATATCATACGGCACGCCACCGTTAAGAATTGAACGGTGTGCAAGAATTGCAACCGAGCTCATTGCAACAGCTGAGTGAATATCGTAAGGATGTTCAGGCTGTTTGTTGGCTTTTATGCAGTCAATGAACATTCTGCCGACGATATAATCTCCGCCGCCGTGGCCTGCCTTTTCGATAAATTCTTCGTCCTTGTCGTTCCATTCAGGCTCGTAAAAATTGATTTCTTCTTTACCTTCGGGAATTGCCCATTCGCTGTAACGAAGCATAACCTTTTCGCCCATACCGCGAAGATTTTCAACCTGTCCGTTCACACCGCAGATTCTGTATGCATTATGATGTGCACCGTAAGACGCACAACCTGTCACTCTGAAAACAGAACCGTCATCATTAAGAGAAGTTATGACCGCTGAAGAATCACCGACAAATCTGCTTGTTGCCTTTTCGGGAATGGGAGAAAAAACAGGCTGTGCACTGATTCGCTTCGGAGTTGCACCCGTTGCCCACATAATCGGAGCGAGCGAATGGGTTACATAATATGAACGCGGAAGGAAATTTCGCCAATGCTTTGTGAAATAAATATAGCCTTTCTTGAATTCGTCATCATAAGGATTAACCGGATGATTGTATTCACCTTCAGCGTAAAGAATTTTACCGAGCGTTCCGCCGTCGCAGATCTTCTTCATCTCGCGGTTAAATTTCATCTGCGGATAATTTTCAGCAAGCATATAAATCGAATTGCTCTTTTCGTGAGCACGGATAAGTTCAACACCCTCAGCCATTGTACCGTTACTGATACATTCAGAAAGAACGTGAATTCCCTTTTCAAAACACTTGATTGCATACGGTGTGTGCTCGTGGAAATAATTAGCAAGAACAACTGCATCAAGGTCAAGCTCAAGGAATTCGTCAAAATCCTTATAAACAGGAATTTCTTTTCCGAAATCTTTGATTCCCTGTGCAGCTCTTTCTTCGCTGATTTCACAAAGAGCGACAATTTCACAATCTTCAATAAGATCAAGGTTGCCCGCGATGTTCATTCCGCGGCCAGCACCTAATATACCGATTTTAATTTTTTCCATGACAAACACTCCTTTGATAAGGTCAGTTTCAGTTTAACAAATTAACGTCAGATAAACAATAGAAAAACCAAAATTTATTTTAAAATTAATAATCTGTTTTGAAAACAATATTCACAAAAAGTCTTGAATTTTCAGAGCAGATATATTATAATGATTTTCGCAAATCGCTGGTATGGCTCAGTTGGTAGAGCAGCGCATTCGTAATGCGCAGGTCGTCGGTTCGAGTCCGACTACCAGCTCCAAAAAAAGCAAGTCGAAAGACTTGCTTTTTTGCATTTATGTCCGCAGTACATATCTTCATTTTTTGACCAGCGGGAGAAAACTTCCTTTCGGAGTTCCGAACTTCATTGTATAGGGCATAAATATGAAGTTGTGCTACGCACAAACGGATTGAAACGACAAATGTGTTATGTTATAATTAAATACATATTAGGAGTGATTTGTTATGGTTAGTCCTCCCAAAAGTCATAGAAAAATGATGAAATCATCTAAACACGTAAACTATGACACAAAAGGATTTGTAAAATTAGGTATATTTCTTGCTGCTTTAGTGATGATCGTTCTCGTAATCTTAAATTTTACAGTTAATCCAAAAACACCAGCAACTGTAGAACAAATGAAAGCAGAAATCACTAATCAAGGTTATGTACCTGAAGATATCGCTACCTATTATTACGAAAGCGATCCAGAATTCAAGAATACCTTGATTAACTGTATTGCTTTTGAAAGTGACGATATTCACTTTGAATTTTTTAATTTCAATAACGAAGCCAGTGCTATAAGTATTTATAGTCAAGCGTATGAAGATATTGTATCAAATAACGACACGAACAATCGTAGAAAAGGTGGCTCTAAGATTGCAAACTATGCGATATATACATTAGATCTACAAGGTAAATACAATGTTACTATTTATGTTGGCAATACCGCTGTATATGCGTATTGTAATTCAGAAAATAAAAATGAAATAAACAGAATCCTTGATGCGATTGACTACCTTAAGCCTTAAAAAACAAAAATCTACCGTCAGCTATTGTAGGTTGGCGGTAGATTGTAAAAAGTCATAGCTTATTAAAATCCGTAGATATGAATATATTAACGATAAGATGTTAGACTGGGTAAAAACAACAATCAACAAAGAATATACAGAATCTAAAAACAAGCCCGATTACAGATATTCTTGTTAAGGACTACGGTGTCGGAATGACCGTATTTTCAGAAACGCAAAAATAAACTGTTCAAAAAAATCCGTAAATCTTTGTTAAGGTTTACGGATTTTATTTTCTCTTTTTCTCTCGACATAGCGTTTTATATATGTTAGAATTTACTAAATCCACCTTGGAAAAGGAGCGTTATTTATGATTAAAAGATTTCATCGAATGCTTGAACATCTTCACGTTGGCTGTGAGGCTCCGAGGGCATATTTTGTGCCGTTCGAGTCCGCAGAAAAATCCACACTTGCACGTGAAAATTCAGCATTTTTAACCCTTCTTAACGGCGAATGGGATTTCGCTTTTTTCAAAAACGTTGAGGAGCTTGATATTGAAGCTGAGGGATTTTCTTCATCCGTTGTCTGCCCTGACAAGATGACAGTACCCTTCTGCTGGCAGATGAAGCTTGACAGCGGTTACGATGTACCCAACTACATCAATCAGGACTATCCCTACCCCGTAGACCCCCCTCACCTTCCCGACGTTATTCCCTGCGGTTTCTACCGCCGTAAGGTTGACTTCACAAAAACAGAAGGTAAAAAATATTTCATCAACTTTGAAGGTGTTGCACCCTGCTTCTACCTTTGGGTTAACGGTGCTTTCGTCGGCTACAGCCAGGTAAGCCACAACACAAGCGAGCTTGAAATCACAGACAAGCTCGTTAACGGAGAGAACACAATTGAAGTTCTTGTTGTTAAATGGTGCGACGGCTCATACCTTGAGGATCAGGACTTCTTCCGTCTTTCAGGTATCTTCCGCGATGTATACATCCTTGAGCGTGACGAAGCATATCTTAAGGATATCTTTATCGAATACAGCTTCGCAGATGATTTTTCACACGTTGACATCAACGCTGACGTTACACTTTCAGCTGATGCTTCAATTGAATGGACACTCACCTCTCCCTGCGGCTGCAAGGTTGCCGAAGGCAAGGCTGACGGCTCATTTG
>JAZRNR010000169.1:0-3262 GCA_045648305.1 Acutalibacteraceae bacterium | reverse complement strand
TTGCAGCGTGGTTCAATTCTGATGTTCTTATCGGTGGTTTTCATTTTTCCAAGCTACCTCTTGACTCGCAGTTAAAGGAATATGCAGAACATCTCAACAGTTTCAGCACTGAGTATTTCACCTGCCACTGTACGGGTGTTGAGCAGTATGAGTTTATGAAAAATTATATAAGTAAGCTCAACTACCTCTCCTGTGGAGAAAGTATTGAAGTTTAATTCAGAACTATGCAAAAAGAGAGTATGACTTTTTACGGTCATACTCTCTTTAAGTTTTATTCAATTATTTATATGGTACAGGGATATGAGAAAGAATCATTTCGATTATTGATTTAATGAAACTTATAATCATTTCGAAAAGATCAAGCTCTGCACTACCCTGCTGGGTTAAATCTTCTGTGTCAGCATCAGTGCCATCTTCAGTCTCAATTTCAAATGACTGATCGATGAGAGAAATATATTCAACATATGCTGATGATGTTTCAAGGAGAACCTCTGCAGGCTTTGACTGATCGACGTTTACAAGGAGTGTACCCGCCTGATTAAGAAGTGCAACATCAAGCTGATCGATAACTCCGTCGTGGTTACAGTCGGCCGCTGTGTAAACAGCCTCGCCTACATCTTCCTGTGTCAGCATTCCATTTGCAAGACAATCTACGATAATCGCATCCTGACCGTCATACCAGCTGTCGCCTGTTGTATCACCGTAAACAAGGATTGTATACTCACCTATTACGGTGTCGCCGTCCTTGAGGATAGCCTTTGAGCCTGTGCCAAGCTTACCGTTTGAGGTTACATACTCCCAGGTGTAGTTTTCGTTAACAATTGATGTGTAACTGTCAAGCGAATCCTTGCCTTCATTGAAGCCTGACATTGTTTTTGTTGAGAAGTCGATTGTAACACCGTCAAAGACATCAAAGCCCAATGCCGGGACAGATTCTTCGTAATAATCACCGCATATACAGGTAAATGTTTCCGTGCCATCAAATTCGCCTGTCGGCGGTGTTGTTATTTCAGAACTATAGCTATGATTATGCTCTGAACCCAGGAAATGAACACTTCCTGTATTATGTGTATACAGATAAGTGAGCATTTCATTGCCTGTTCCGAAAACTATCTGATTCCACTCTTTCTCTGTTCCCAAATAGTAAACATCTTCGCAGGCGCACTGCATAAATGTACTGTTTCCAACTGTTTTTAATGTGTTGCTGAACGTCAGACACTCGATACTGCAGTCTTCGAAAACGTTATCACTAAGTTCTTCGATGTCGGGTGAAATCTCCACTTTTGTAAATGTAACATCATAAAAAGCGTTGTCGCTGAAATATTTAATACTTGTGCCCAGAACAGGAATTGTGACTTCAGGTCCCACAAAAGCACATTCGCCAATACTGATAAGACTGTCCGGAAGAATAAACTTAACGGTTTTTTCTTCGTTTTTGTCTGCATAGTCAGCAACAGCCAGAATTCCTTCCGGAATAATACAGACATCAGATATGTCACTGTTGAACTCAATCAAATAGTTGCCGATATACAGGACTCCGTTTTCCCAATTATTTTTATCGTTATAATAACCGGTATTGTAAAAAGCATCAATGCCGATTGTTATAACGCTGTCAGGGATACTGATATCCGTTACATTGTCAAAATAAGCAAACGAACTCGCACCGATATGCGTTACACCGTTTTCAATAACAATTTTATTAAAATCTCCATAATTGTGCTGCCACGGAACAACAATACTCTCATTAAAATCATACATTGCACCCTGACCACTGATTGTAAGTGTTTTTGTCTCTGCATCAATCGACCATGTAACATTCTCGCCACAGATACCTCTGTAAGGATCCTCCGGTTCAGAAAAATGTATAGTTATGCTCTGGAAATCGGATTCACCATTTTTCATATCTATTTTTTTCCAGTCCGATTCCGTTCCGTCGTAATATATATCTGTTAAAGCATCGTTATAACCAAATGCATAATAATCAATATCTGTAACACTTACAGGTATGTTAAGGCTTATAAGCTTATCACATCCATAAAACGCATATTTTCCAATTTTTGTTACGCCTTCAGGAATGGTATAGCTTGTTTCTGAGCGTCCTTCAGGATAGTTGATAATCTCTGTTTTATCTTTATCAAACAGCACACCATAATTGTCAGATGAGTATGCCGTGTTACCTGTTGATACATTTATACTTTGAAGTTTAGGACAGTCGGCAAATGTAGAATTCTCAAGACTTGTTACACTGTCGGGGATCGTGATTCTTTCAAGCTCCATAGAGCCATAAAATGCAGCCTCACCGATACTTATAACACCATCCGGAATGTTAAGCGATATAATTGAGGTAGATTCAAAAGCATAGCCATCAATTGTTTTTACTGTTTTCGGAATATCTACATATGTAAGAGCATAGCAAAGCGAAAAGGCACTATCAGCAATGCTTGTTACGCCTTCCGGGATTACAACACTTACAAGGTTTTCACAACCAAAAAACGCACTTGCACCTATGTATGTTACACTTTCAGGAATTATAATGCTCGTAAGATGTGTGCAATAATAAAAGGCACCTGAACCTATGCTTGTTACACCTTCACTAATAATTGCACCAGTAATTGAATTTTTATGTTCCTTCCATGGCATAGAGGAAGGAACAAAATCATCCATCGCACCTGTTCCTTCAATTTTAAGCTCACCTGTTGTTTTATCAAAAGACCATATAAGGTTGTTACCGCAAGTACCGCTGTATGAAGCAGCACTTGCTTTCTGAGTGAAATCAAGCCAGTCAAGATTGAGCTTCATTCCCACAAATCCACTCAACGGTGCGGCGGTCAATACCATAATCGCAACCATAAGCGATGCGAATATTCGCTTTATATTTTTCATACAGATCCCTCCAAAAATTATTTTTCTGTTTTGATAATAACACTTTTCATAAAACAAATCAATATTAACAAAAAAATTGTGTTAAATACAATCAAAAACGTATTTCTCGTTTATCTTTTGTCCACGCGGATAAAATCCTATGATGGTTTAGTTATTCTAATAAACAAGCGGCCATCCAAAACAAAAACTTTTAACAAATTTTTTCAGTTGTATTTTCACTCATACTGAAAACAATAAGTAATGCAGACGCAAAAAGTTTTTAAAAAGGAGTGAAAAGTAATGTCAAGCAACAAGAACGTAGTTCCCGAGGCAAAGGAAGCTCTCAACCGTTTCAAGATGGAGGCTGCGGCTGAAGTAGGCGTTAACCTTAAGAACGGTT
>JAZRNR010000168.1:0-2629 GCA_045648305.1 Acutalibacteraceae bacterium | reverse complement strand
CTCAATGGTTATCCGAAGCTTAAAGAAGTTTATCTTGGACAGACAGTTGAAAAGATCGGTTCAAACACATTTGAGAATTGCCCGTTATTAGCAGTGGTTGCATCTTATGCATTGAACTTTAGTGCCGAAAAGAGCTCGTTTGGCAATAATGATGAAAGATTTGTTTTTATTCACAATTCTTTGAATACGCAGGCGTCAGCGTATGCGACGGAGCAAGGTATAAGAAATATTCTGGTTTACTATGACGGTGAAAAGAAAGTGATGAAATACAACGGAGAGCTGACGGTATATCCTGATTTGCCGTATATGTTCCTTTCAAAATTTATTAAGCTGAATCCGGATACAGAATATCTGTATTTTGATAAGATTGTTTTCCATGGTGTTGAACCCGAAATAATTGATATTGAAGATCTTGAAAACGACACTCAAGCGAAGTATCTTACGTTCAACAAACTCTATGTAAGCCTGAAAAAAATCAAGGACGGTTCAGCTGAGGGAGTAACATTTGATGCTTTCCTTACCTTGCTTGAAAACGGAGATTACGATTCTTTTATATTCGAGCTTGTCTCGGAAGAGGGAAATCAGCTGTTGACTATTGTGGAGGTTATTGAGCAGGTGTTTGATCAATTCATAACTAGTGCATTGAGAGTAACATCTAAGATAATCAACTTCTTCAGAAAAATATTTAAATAAGTTTTAATTCTAATATCCCTCCGAAATCTTGCGGTTTCGGATATGGTTTGCTTTTCATACCGTATTTCAAACAATTCATATCCTTTGTCGAAAGTTTTAAGTTTTTTGTGATATAGTTGTTTAAATGAATGAACAGGAGGATTTTTATGAAAAAGACGGCATCAATAGTTTTAGCAGCAATGCTGATACTTTCAATTGCATTAATAAGTGTTTTTGCAGAAGAAAAGCAAGTATCCAGCGGAACCTTTGGAGAAAACCTGACATGGTCTTTTGATGAAGAAAAAAAGGAACTTGTTATTAGTGGAGAGGGTGCAATGCCAGACTATAATCCTGGCGGATATTTTGTCGAAGATACGCATTCTCAGGATGTAAGCAAAGATGTTACACATGTTGTGCAGACTGAGCCGAGCTATGTTGATGGGGATCCAAATCGTCCTTGGGACGAGATTAAACATCAGATTAATACTATTGTTATAGAAGATGGTGTTACCCATATCGGCGATTCTGCTTTCTACAGTTGCTACAACCTTACAAGCGTAACAATGGGCAATGGTGTTAAAACTGTTGGTGAGCATGTATTCTCTGATTGCTACAACCTCACAAAAGTAAAAATAGGAAAATCGATTTTAACTGTGGGCGATCACGCCTTCCCTTATTACGAGATGGATGCCAAAAACATTGAAGTTGTTTATTACAGCGGAAGCGAGGAACAATGGAAATCAATTGAACTTGGAACAGACAACGATGGATTGAAAAAATGCCTTGTTATTGTTGACTGTGACGGAAGCAGACCTAAATCTCTTGCGATGTCTTTCGGTGAAAATCTTTTCTGGACACTTTATACTGACGGTGAACTTGTCATCGATGGTGAGGGTGAAATGGAATATATTTCTGATTCAAGTTCTGTGCCGTGGAATGAATATAAATCGCAAATTGTAAAAATAACAATTGGCGATGGTGTCACAAGTATTGCTGCTGGTAGTGGATTTATGAATTGCGACAATCTTACAAGTGTTAATATCGGAAAAGGCGTTACAAGAATTGGTTCGATACCTTTCTGGGGGTGTTCTTCTCTGGAGTCAATTGTTGTTGATGAAGGTAACGCTGCATTTTCAAGCGATAAAAATGGCGTGTTATTCAATAAGGATAAAACTGTACTTCTGTATTATCCGGCTGGAAATTATATGCAACACTATACAATCCCTGATAGTGTTATAAGTATTGAAACTGAGGCTTTCCGTTTATGCGAAAATCTTGAAAGTGTAACTATTGGTGATGGCGTTACCAGTATAGATGGACGTGCTTTTTATTGCTGTCAAAACCTTAAAAATATAACTTTTTCTGAGAATATTTCGTTTATAGGTGATAGTGCTTTTGATGGTTGTGATAGCATTACAGACATATATTATATGGATACTCAGGCAGCGTGGAAGTATGTTTATATTTGTGATGGAAACGATAATTTGTTGAATGCGACAGTTCATTTTTCCTCTTATGAAAAAGTAATGACAGGTAATTGCGGCAAAAATCTTACGTGGTCGTTGAATACCGCAACAGGAGAATTAGTTATCAGTGGTGAAGGTGAAATGTATGATTACGAATTCAATGCAAACTACGGAACCACAGATAAGCTTGCTGAGTGGTGTTTTTATGATATTACATCCGTTACTTTGTTTCAAGGTGTTAAAAGTATCGGAGAATATGCGTTTTTTGGGTGCGAAAGCCTTACAAGCGTAACAATCCCTGACGGTGTTATCACAATCGGATCTTGTGCGTTTGAATCTTGCAACAGCCTTACAAACGTTACAATCGGCAACAGTGTCACCACAATCGAATCTGGGGCGTTCGCTTATTGCACCAGCCTTACAAGCGCAACAATCCCCGACAGTGTCACCACAATCGGAGATTATGCGTTCTCTAATTAAGTCGGATCGTA
>JAZRNR010000167.1:0-28868 GCA_045648305.1 Acutalibacteraceae bacterium | reverse complement strand
CATCCAGGTAATCGGCGGCCGTTACGGTCTCGGTTCAAAGGATACACCTCCGTCAAGCATCTTCGCAGTATATGACGAGCTTGCAAAGGATGCTCCGAAGGCTCACTTCACACTTGGTATCAACGACGACGTTACTTACCTTTCTCTTGAAGAGAAGGCTGCTCCGAACACAGCTGCAGAAGGCACAATCGAGTGCAAGTTCTGGGGTCTCGGCGGTGACGGTACTGTTGGTGCTAACAAGAACTCAATCAAGATCATCGGTGACCACACAGACAAGTTTGTACAGGCTTACTTCCAGTACGACTCAAAGAAGACAGGTGGTATCACTGTTTCTCACCTTCGTTTCGGTGATAAGGCTATCAAGAGCCCGTACTATGTAAACAAGGCAGACTTCGTTGCTTGTCATAACCCCTCATACATCGAGAAGGGCTTCAAGATGGTTAACGACGTTAAGCCGGGCGGTACATTCCTCATCAACTGCCAGTGGGATGCTGCTGAGCTCAGCGAGAAGATGAACGCTGAAACAAAGCAGTACATCGCTAAGAACAACATCAAGCTTTACACAGTTAACGCTATCGACCTCGCTCAGAAGGTTGGTATGGGTAAGAGAACAAACACAATTCTCCAGGCTGCATTCTTCGCACTTGCTAAGGTTATGCCTATCGAGGAAGCTGTTGACTACATGAAGGCAGCTGCTAAGAAGTCATACGCTAAGAAGGGTGACGACGTTGTTAAGTGCAACTGGGATGCTATCGATGCAGGTGTTTCTGCATACGTAGAAATCGAAGTTCCCGCAGAGTGGGCAAACGCTGCTGATTCAGCAGAAGCAGTTAAGACAGAAGGTCCTGCAAAGCTCACAAAGATGGTTGACAATATCATGAAGCCTGTTGGCCGTATGGACGGTTACAGCATTTCGGTTTCTGACTTTATGGATCACGCTGACGGTACATTCGAGCAGGGTGCATCAGCATATGAGAAGCGCGGCGTTGCAGTTATGGTTCCTGAGTGGAACGCAGAAACTTGCGCAAAGTGTAACAAGTGTGCTTATGTTTGTCCGCACGCTACAATCAGACCTTTCGCTCTCAGCGAAGAGGAAGTTGCAGCTGCTCCTGCAGTAATGAAGAAGGCTCCGAAGCCGATCGTAAAGACAAACTACACTTATACTCTTGCAGTATCACCGATGGATTGTATGGGTTGCGGCGTCTGCGTAGGCGTTTGTCCGACAAATTCACTCGTTATGGTATCTCGTGAGAGCCAGGATGCACAGCAGGAAGCATTTGACTACTGTGTAGCTAAAGTAACAGAAAAGGCTGAAACAGTTGAGAAGATGACTGTTATTTCAAGCCAGTACAAGAAGCCGTTGCTCGAGTTCTCAGGCTCATGCGCAGGTTGTGCTGAAACAGCTTATGCTCGTCTTATCACACAGCTCTACGGCGACAGAATGTATATCTCTAACGCAACAGGTTGTTCATCAATCTGGGGTGGTCCGGCAGCTACATCACCGTACACAACAAACAGCAAGGGTCAGGGTCCTGCATGGGCTAACTCACTCTTCGAAGATAACGCTGAGCATGGTTACGGTATGTACCTCGGTCAGAACGCTATCCGTAACAGCCTCATCGAAAAGGTTAAGGCTGCTGCAGAGTGCGAAAACGCTACAGCTGAGCTTAAGGCAGCTTGCGAAGGCTACCTTGCAACAGTAGCAGACGGCGCAAAGAACGGCGCTGCAACAGAAGCTCTTATCGCTGAACTCGAGAAGTGCGGCTGCGATGCTTCTAAGGAAATCCTCGCTCAGAAGGAATACCTTTCAAAGAAATCTGTATGGATCTTCGGTGGTGACGGTTGGGCATACGACATCGGCTTCGGCGGTGTTGACCACGTTCTTGCATCAGGCGACGATGTAAACATCATGGTATTCGATACAGAAGTTTACTCAAACACAGGCGGACAGGCATCAAAGGCTTCTCAGGTAGGTCAGGTTGCTCAGTTCGCAGCAGCTGGTAAGGCAATTGCTAAGAAGAGCCTTGCAGAAATCGCAATGTCATACGGCTACGTTTACGTTGCACAGATCGCTATGGGTGCTGATATGAACCAGACACTCAAGGCAATCATGGAAGCTGAAGCATATCCGGGACCGTCAATCATCATCGGTTACGCTCCGTGTGAAATGCACTCAATCAAGGGCGGTATGATCAACTGCCAGGCTGAAATGAAGAAGGCTGTTGACTGCGGTTACTGGAATATGTTCCGCTACAACCCGGCACTCAAGGCAGAAGGCAAGAATCCGTTCATCCTTGATTCTAAGACTCCTGCAACAGAGGGCTACCGTGCATTCCTTCTTAACGAAGCTCGTTATGCATCTCTTACACGTGCATTCCCTGAAAGAGCTGAAGAACTCTTCGCAAAGGCTGAGGCAGACGCTAAGGATCGTTATGCTCACCTCGAAAGACTTGCAAAGATCTACGGCACAGAGGAATAATCAAATCCAAATAAAATTAACGGCAGTCGGTAAAACGGCTGCCGTTTTTGCATATAATATAGTAAAAAGGCTGAACATAAATGTGAAAAAATTGACAATTTGAATTATTCATATGCGTATTCATTTTCGTTGAAAACATATATTTATATATTTTTGTCAAGTTGCACAAACATCATAGTTTTTGGCAACGGAAGCAACACTATATGTTGTGCAAAATGATAAAATTAACCAAAAATGATTAAAAATCATTAAAAAATACTTGAAAAATGACGGTGAATATACTATAATCCGAATTGAGGAAAGTGTTTTCTGCAGTTGTTGCTTACGGGCGACTTAACCTAAAAGCGGTACTAACGTTATACCACTTTCCGGACGGGTGAAAACCTGACCTCGAAAAATTTATAGGAGGAATTAGTTATGGGCACAAAAATCATTTCAATCATTTTGTCAATCATCATGACAATCATGACAACTCTTTTCCCGGGCTTCTCATGGCCGGGTGAAGACGGCATGGAAATCGGTGATTTCTTGACAGATGTTGGCGTGGCTTTCGGTTACACTGTTCCGGATACTGACGAAGTTCTTTACGGCGTCGCACCGGATAACGAGTATTATGACGCTGTTGCTGCAGCGGCACAGTATAACGTTCTCGTTGATTACGAAGTAATCGATGTACTTGCTTTCGCAGACACAGAGTTTGTTGCAACAGTTCTTGTTAATGCTGCAAACCTCACAACTGACGAAGAAGTAACAATTACTAACGCTGCAGATTTCGAGAATATCGAAAAGGTTTCTATCGCAGTTGCTAATGATATCATTCCTGTTGAAGCTGACGGCACAGTAAGCACAGACGCTATGACAGTTAATGAAATCACAGCAGCAATCGCACTCGCAGCAAGCCTTCGTATCACATCAGGTGACGCTTTCGAAGATTTTGATCTCGTTGAAGGTGTTAAGACAGTTGATACATACGAAGTTGCAGGCGAAGCAATCGTTCTTGATGCAGAAGAAGATATCGTTGTAGGTGACGTTTTCGTTGCTGACGACGCTGCATTCAAGGCAGAAGCAGTAGAAGTAGTTGACGGTCAGAAGGTTGTTGAAACATCTGACGTTGCTATCAACGAAGTTATCGAGAAGATCGACTTCGAAGGTTCAACAGACGTTAACTTCGGTACAGCTAAGATCATGGACGGTAACGGTGAAGTTATCAGCGATGGTTTGTTTGATACAGAAGGTCTCTCAGCAGATCAGATCGACAACATCATCCACGGTATCCTTCTCACTATCGGTGAAATCAGCTTCTCAATCGGTGATTTCGATATCAGCGCAGAAGCTACAAAGACAGGTCTTGATTTCTCAATCGGTACATCTCCTGTTGACGGTGTAACAGTTACTAAGGACTATTCACTTACAAACCTTTCAGTAGATGCTAAGGCTGACGTTAACATCAAGACACTCAGCTTCAACGAAGTTTACCTCAATGCAAAGTATGACCTCGTTGACAAAACAACAATCGCAGGTTCTTACTACAAAGAGTTTGGTGAGGAAGTAAAGACAGAGGGCGAGAAGCTCGAAGCTGGCAAGGTATTCAATGACCTTGTTAACAAGTACATCCTCAGCGAGTTTGACTCATCATCAATCAAGCTCTTCACAGTAGTTGTTCCTCTCGGCACAACTCCTCTTACATTCAACTTTGACATTATGCTTCACATCGGTGTTAACGGCAGAATGACAATCACAGTTGTTTCAGAAGAGTTCCACGGTGTTTCTGTTATCAACAACAAAATAAGCAAGGTTAGCGATTCTAAGGTTATCGACCGTGTAGTTGATATCTACGGCGAATTCGAAATCATGCTTGGTCTTGGTGTTGGTCTCGGTCTCTTCGGCTACACAATCGTAGACGTTGAGGTATTCGGTGGTATCGGTGCTTGGGTTGAAGCAACAGCTCGTTTCGTTGACGAAAACGGTAAACCTGTATTCCAGTCAACATATGCAGTGCCGATCGATTACCTTGCAGAAGTAGCTGCAGGTATGGACTTCGAAGGTGACATTCAGATCAGCGGTCACGCAGATATTTATGGCATCCTCAAGATCGGTGTTGGCGAAAACAGCGTTCTCAGCCTTGTTGGTCTTTGCAAGACATGGACTATCTATGACAGAAACAACGCTACATTCGCATCAATCGAATTCGAGTGCTAATGTAAACTGAATTTTTCGGCCGTCGGGGGAAACCCTGACGGCTTTTTCTTTTTCTGAGAACGCTTCAAGCGTTCTTTTTTTGTTTACATTTGTTTTATATCCTGTTAAAAAAGAAGTGCGATTATATCGGTAACCTGCTTTTTGAAATATTTTTAACTTTTTGGCAAAAATAACCTTAAAAAGCTTTGCAAACCTTCATTAAAGTGATATAATAACTGTAACTATACGATTAAATGGGGTTATGTTCTTTTTTGAACATAAATCTGTTTAACGAAGTTAAAAACGCTAATTGTAAATAGTTTTGAAAGGGATGTTTTTATGGCTGAAAAAGACACAAAGACTAAGCTTAATTATCCGAAAACCATACTTACTGGTTTCGGATTCCTTGCGACGTCAATTGCATGGGCAATTTATGACCCGTACATCACAAAGATTCTTAACAAGATTCTTTCTGAAAGCTCATTGATTGCTAAATGGAGTGAAGCACTCGGCAATGCAATTCCTTGGCTCGGTAAATTCGCAGAGGCTCAGGGTGAAAGCACAGTTGCTCTCAACGGCGGCTTTACGCTTGTTCCTTTGTTCATTGGTATAATTATGACTTTCGATAACATCTTCGGTGTTATCTTCCAGCCGACCTTCGGTAAGCTTTCTGACAACTGTCACTCAAAGCTCGGTAAGCGCCGTCCGTTTATCGTTTCCTGTGCTCCGATTTCGGCAATTCTCTTTACACTTATTCCTATTGTTGCACTCAACGTACCCGGCGACGGAACAAGAATTGCTGCAACAATGGCAGTCGTTATTCTTTTTGTTTTCTCAATGTCCTTGTGGCGTGCACCCGTTGTTGCACTTATGCCTGACCTTACACCGCCGCACCTCCGTTCTGAAGGTAACGCTGTTATCAACCTTATGGGTGGTATCGGTTCAGCTGTCGGTATGGTTGCAGGTACAATCGGTATTGCACTCTGCACACTTATTGCAGGCTTCTCAAAGGCTCAGATCAAGGCAAATGAAACTCTTTCTTTCCCGTACGTATTCTTTATCGGTTCAATCGTTATGATTGTCGGTATGCTCGTTCTTCTCTTCTTCGTTAAGGAAGAGGACACAAGCATCAAGCTTAAGGGCGAAATGAACGAGTACGCAGATGCAAAGGCAAAGAGAAAGGCAGAAAAAGAAGCTGCAAAAGCTCACAAGGCTGCACTCAAGGCTGAAAAGCTTACAGGCGCAGAAAGAAAGAGCCTTATCTTTATGCTCGGTTGTCTTTTCTTCCTCTTCTGCGGTACAAATGCTATTACAACATTCTTCTCATTGTTTGCTCAGGAAATCCTTCATATGATCACTTCCGAAGCAACATTCATCATGCTTATCTTTGCTGTTTGCTCAGGTGTTGCAGCTCTTCCTGCAGGTAAGCTCGGCAAAAAGTTCGGCAGAAAAAAGACTATCCTTGGCGGTATCTCTGTTTTCCTTGCAGCGTTCATCGTGTTCTTCGCAGTGTTCCTTGTAATGCTTGGCGGTAAGGACCTTTCAATCAAGAACTATGTTGAGGTTAACAACGCATATATCGCGGTTAATGACCAGGTTAACAACTATAACTCTGAAGTAAGTGACGCTGCAAAAGAAGCAGGCAGAGAAGTTGCTGAAAATGAAGTTATCACAATGGATACTTATATTGAATATAAGCAGGGCAAGGCTGTTGAAGGTGCAGAGTATTACGCAGAATTTGACAAGTACTTTGCAGAGAATGCAGGCGAAGCAACAGAAAGTGCTGTTATAGGTGTTGCTGAAAATGTTCTTGCAATTGAAAATGCAGACTTCGGTGAAGCTCTTGCAGCAATTTCAGAATCTGTTGCAGGCATCACAAAGATTCTCCGCGTTCTTATTTATCCTGTTCTTATCCTTGGCGGTGCTGCTAATATGTTCATCACCGTTAACACACTTCCGCTTGTTCTTGATATCGGCGGTGTTGCAAAGGTCGGAACATTCACAGGTTATTATTACACAGCTACATTCTCAGCACAGATCGCAGCTCCGATTGTTTACGGTTTCATCAGAATGTTTGCAGGAACTTATATGTCGCTGTTCTATTACAGCCCGATTATGTTTGCTTTTGCAATCTTCTTCCTGTTGTTTGTTAAGCACGGTGAATCAAAAATAACGGATGAAATGATTAAAGAAGCAAGAATGTCAGAAGATTAATTGGAGGAAAAAATAATGGCAAATGCCTTATTGCAAATCAGAAACCTCAGAAAGAGCTACGGCTCTCACGAGGTTCTTAAAGGAATTTCGTTTGATATTCCGCAGGGACAGATTGTCGGTCTTCTCGGACCGAACGGCTGCGGTAAGTCGTCGATGATCAAATCAATCGTAGGTCTTATTAATGACTATGAGGGTGAAATCCGTGTTAACGGTAATGCTCCCGGTGTTGAGTCCAAAAAGGTTGTTGCATACCTTCCGGAAAAGAACTATCTTCCGCCGTGGATGACACCGAAGCAGGCAATTAATTACATTGCCGATTTCTACAGCAATTTCGACAAAGAAAAGGCAATCGCAATGGCTCAGACATTTGAGCTTGATATGAAACAGAAGCTTAAGACAATGTCGAAAGGTCAGCAGGAAAAGCTCCATCTTATCCTTGTTATGTGCCGTAAGGCAGACCTTTACATCCTCGACGAGCCTCTTGGCGGTGTTGACGTTGTTGCAAGAGATTTCATTCTTGAAACAATCCTTAAAAACCATGCAGAAAACTCAACAATCCTCCTTTCAACTCATCTTATTTATGATATTGAAAGAATTCTTGACCGTGTGCTTATGGTCAAGGGTGGTTTGCTTGCCGTCAATACTGATGTTGAAAAAATCAGAGAAAACGGTAATACTGTAGAAAATCTGTTCAGGGAGGTGTTCAGCAATGTTTGGTAAGATTTTGAAACATGACTTCTTTGCAACAGGAAGATTTATGGCTGTTGTTTATGCTGTTTTTGCCATCGTTGCAGTTTACCTCGTCGGTTCCGTTCATTTCAGCGGAAACGAGCTTGATTCAATCGGTGAAATGCTCAGCTATGTTGTACTTTGCCTCATCGCGTTCGTAAACTTCATTCTTACAGCAGTTGTTGTAATGTCAAATTTCCAAAAGACTCTTTACGGAGATCAGGGTTATCTTACATTCACACTTCCTGTTAAAAGTTCTTCGGTTTTACTTTCAAAAACAATCGTTTCAATCTTCTGGTACCTTGCAGCTTTCGGTTGCTTTATGATTGCAGCAAGAATTGCTTTGTGGTCAGCAGGAGAAGCAATAGGTGAAACAACACTTGGCCTTGTTGACTCAATTCTTGCAATGACAGAAGACGGTCTCAGCGTTTCGGTTATTATTGTTTCGGTTATTGCTGCAATTATTGAATTTTTCTTCCTTGTTGTTGCATTCACAATGGTTGCTTTCCTTGCAATCACAATTTCAAACACAAGACCGTTCCAGAAGCATCATTCGCTTTATGCAATGTTGTTTATGGCAGTAATCGGTTTTGTTGTAATCAAGCTTTCTGAGGTTATCGGTAAAGAACCGTTCTTTGGTTTCAATTACAATTTCACTACAGAGAAGATTGCTTTCGCTGTAGGTGACAGTGCAAAGCTTGCTGTTGCGCACGTTGACCTTGCTGTGCCGTTGTTCCTGATTATTGTCAGCGTCGGATTCTTCTTTATAACACACTATCTTATGAAGAAGAAGATTAATATAGGATGATGAGAATCGGAATTTTCGGCGGTACATTTGACCCGCCTCACGCAGGTCATAAGAAATATGCCGACGAGCTGAAGGTCAGACTTTCGCTCGATAAGCTTATTGTTATACCGACTTCAACACCGCCGCACAAGGGAAAGGTAAATTCCGCTTCAGCTGAAGACAGGCTGAATATGGTGAAAATCCTTTTCGGAAACGATACGGATGTTGAAGTAAGCGATATGGAAATTGCTCGTGGAGGAAAGAGTTACACTTACGAAACGGTAACTCTCCTTCACGGGATTTATCCCGATGACGAGCTGATTTTTCTTCTTGGCTCGGATATGCTTTTTTCGTTTCATTCGTGGCGTAAACCTGACGTGATTTTATCCCACGTGAAAATTTGTGCCGTAACAAGAAACGATGAAATCAATGAAGAAGAGCTCAGGAAATATGTTGAAAAATATTTTCCCGAGAACAAAGAAAGATTCATCACCTGCGATTTTGACCCGATTGAGCTCAGCTCAACGCAGATACGCGATGCCATCCGTGATGGTGAAAGCGTTGAAGGACTTGTCAATACAGAGGTGCTGAAATACATAAAAGAAAAGGAGTTATACCTTTGAACGGCTGGACTGATGAAAAAATCATTGAGCTCATAAGGTCGAAGCTGGAGTTAAGGCGCTTTCAACACAGCCTTAATGTTGCGGAAAGTGCACGCTATCTTGCCGAAAAATATGACGGCGATGCGGACAAAGCGTACACCGCAGGCCTTCTTCACGACGTTATGAAAAATTCCTCACCCGAGGAGCAGCTGGGGGTTATGACTGAGGCAGGAATTGAACTTCTGCCCGAAGAGTGTGCTAACAAAAAACTCTGGCACGCTATTGCAGGAGCTGCATATATAAAAAATGTTATGGGTATCGACGACAGGGAAATTTACAAAGCTGTCAGGTACCACACAACAGGCAGAGCAGGAATGTCTTTGCTTGAAAAAATAGTTTATCTTGCGGATTACATATCAGCCGAACGTAATTATAAAGACGTTGACGTAATGCGGAAGCTTTGCGACGAGTCAATGGACGAAGCGGTGCTTTATGCGCTTGAGTTCGGTATACCTGACCTTGTAAAACGAGGAAGTGTTGTTCATCCCGACAGCCTTGATCTTTACAACGAAATGGTGATAAAAAAGCAAGGAGGAAACAGAATATGACATCACTTGAAACAGCAAAAAATATAGTTAAAATTCTCGACAATAAAAAGGCGATGGATATCGATCTTATTCAGACACAGGAGCTGACTATCGTTTCTGATTATTTCATTATCGCAAACGGTACTTCAAACACACACGTACGTGCTCTTGCCGATGAGGTTGAAGAAGAAATGACTAAGCTCGGTGTTGAGCCTGACCACATTGAAGGCAGAGCAACGGGTTGGATTCTTCTTGATTACGGTTGTGTTCTCGTTCATGTCTTTGACCCGCAGTCAAGAGAGTATTACAACCTCGAAAGACTCTGGGGCGATGCCGCAAAGGTAGATATTTCCGACATCGTGACACCGGACTAAGCTATAAATTTGAAATATTACGTAGGGGACGACGTCCTCGACGTCCCGTATAGTAGCGGACGTCAGCAGTCACTCTACGAGCAATAAATTGAAAATCTCACAGGGCGAACAAACTGAGATGATTTAACTCGGAGGAATATTGAAATGGGTTATGATTTTAAATCAACAGAGAAAAAATGGCAGGATAAATGGGAGGCAGAGGGTGTCTTCAATGCGGTAGATTTTTCGGATAAGCCGAAGTTCTATGCCCTCGTTGAATTCCCGTATCCCAGCGGTGCAGGTATGCACGTTGGTCACATCAAGGCTTACTCAGGCCTTGAAGTTGTGTCAAGAAAAAGAAGAATGCAGGGTTACAACGTGTTGTTCCCGATCGGCTTTGATGCTTACGGTCTTCCGACTGAAAACTATGCTATCAAAACAGGCATTCATCCCCGTAAGGTTACGGATATGAACATCGAAAAATTCTCAAGCCAGCTTAAGAGAGTTGGTTTCTCTTTCGACTGGAACAGAGTTGTTGATACTACTCAGGAAGATTACTACAAGTGGACACAGTGGATTTTCCTCAAGATGTTTGAAAACGGTCTTGCGTTCAGAGATAAGACTCTTGTTAACTACTGTCCGTCTTGTAAGGTTGTTCTTTCAAATGAGGACTCTCAGGGCGGTAAGTGCGATATCTGTCATTCAGACATCGTGCAGAAGTCAAAGGACGTTTGGTACCTTCGCATCACAGAGTATGCTGACAAGCTCCTTGAAGGCCTTGAAAAGGTTGACTACCTTCCCAACGTAAAGCTTCAGCAGCAGAACTGGATCGGTAAGTCAACAGGTGCTTTCGTTGACTTTGAAGTAAAGGGCTCAGACGACGAGAAGCTCAAGGTTTACACAACACGTCCGGATACTCTCTTCGGTGTAACATTTATGGTTATGGCTCCCGAGCATCCGATGATTGACAAGTATGCTGACCGTATCGCAAATATGGCAGACATCGAAGCATACAGAAAAGAATGTGCAAAGAAGACAGAGTTTGAAAGAACTCAGCTCGTTAAGGATAAGACAGGTGTATGCATCAGCGGCATCTCTGCAATCAACCCCGTAAACGGTAAGGAAATTCCGATTTACATATCTGACTATGTTATGATGGGTTACGGTACAGGTGCTATTATGGCTGTTCCTGCACACGACGACCGTGACTACGACTTCGCAAAGAAGTTCGGAATTGATATCATTGAGGTTATCAAGGGCGGTAATATTGAAGAAGCAGCATATGCAGGTGAGGGTGAGCTCGTTAACTCAGAGTTCCTCAACGGCATCACTTCAAAGCGTGAAGCTATCGACACAATGGCTGAATATCTCCAGAAGAACGGCATCGGTGAAAAGGGCGTTCAGTACAAGATGAAGGACTGGGCATTCAACAGACAGCGTTACTGGGGCGAGCCGATTCCTATCGTTCACTGTGAAAAGTGCGGTATGGTTGCTGTTCCTTACGAAGAGCTTCCGCTTAAGCTTCCTCAGGTTGAAAACTTTGAACCCGGTCAGGACGGTGAAAGCCCGCTCGCAAAGATTGATTCATACGTTAACTGCAAGTGCCCGAAGTGCGGTGCTGATGCAAAGCGTGAAACAGATACAATGCCTCAGTGGGCAGGTTCATCATGGTACTTCCTCCGTTATATCGACCCGAACAACAACGAAGCTCTCGCAGACAGCGAAAAGCTTAAGTATTGGGGTCAGGTTGACTGGTACAACGGCGGTATGGAGCACGTTACACGTCATATGATTTACTCTCGTTTCTGGCATAAGTTCCTCTACGACCTCGGTGTTGTTCCGAACGATGAGCCTTACGCAAAGAGAACTGCTCAGGGTCTTATTCTCGGACCTGACGGCGACAAGATGAGTAAGTCAAAGGGTAACGTTGTTGACCCGAACGAGGTTGTTGATGAATTCGGTGCAGACGTTCTTCGTGCATACGTTCTCTTTATGGGTGACTATGAAAAGGCTGCTCCGTGGTCTGCTTCATCTGTTAAGGGATGTAAGAGATTTATCGACAGAACATGGGGACTTCAGGATATCCTTGTTGACGGCGATGCATACTCAAAGGAACTTGAAACAGCTTTCCACAAGACAATCAAGAAGGTTACTGAAGATATCGAAAATATGAAGTTCAACACAGCAATCGCTGCTTTGATGACACTTCTTAACACAATTTACGACAAGGGCGCAATCAACAAGGCAGAGCTTAAGACTTTTGTAACTCTCCTTAATCCGTTTGCACCTCACGTAACTGAAGAAATCTGGGCTCAGCAGGGCTTCGACGGTATGCTTGCTAACGGCAACTGGGTAGATTTCGACGAAGCAAAGTGCGTTGATGACGAAATCGAAATCGTTGCTCAGATTAACGGTAAGGTTCGCGCAAAGCTTATGATTCCTGCTGAAATTGAAGCTGCAGATGCAATTGCTCTTGCAAAGAAAGAGCTTGCAGATTCAATCGAAGGCAAGCAGATTGTCAAGGAGCTTTACGTTAAGGGCAGACTTGTTAACATCGTTGTAAGATAATGTTGTCCTTTCTCCGCAGAAAATTTGGTAAACTCGGAAAAATCCTGTTGACATACGGAAAATCGTGTGTTAGAATAGGGTGTATATAAAAAATTACCCCTGCAAGTAGCGGAGGGAGGGAATACAATGAGTCAGGTAAAAGTTAAGGAAGGCGAATCTTTAGATAACGCTCTCAGAAGATTTAAGAGACAGACTTCAAGAGACGGCGTTATTCAGGAAGTTCGTAAAAGAGAACACTATGAGAAGCCGTCAGTTAAGCGTAAGAAGAAGTCTGAGGCTGCTCGTAAAAGAAAGTTCAAATAATCAATTAAGTGAGTGTCATACGGCACTCACTTTTTTGTTTATCCGTTGACAGTAAATTACGGTTGTGTTATTATTTTTACATACTAAAACGAAGAAAGAATGATAACAATGAACGCAAAATATAACAAATTTATAACAAATGTTTTAGCACCGATTTTTAAATGCAAGTTTTTGCCGTTTGTTCACGTTGTAAAACTTTTTAACCTGCCGTCTGAGGTTGTTACTATTTCAGACAAAGGAATTGAAAAACCGGGCGACCCGATTTATTTCACGGCTCATCGCGGCGTAACATCCGTTGCACCTGAAAATACAATTCCTGCTTACGAAGAAGCAGTAAGACTTGGATATTATTCAGCAGAATGTGATATCCGACGTACAAAGGACGGCGTGTGGATGCTTCTCCATAACGATACGGTTGACAAGTGGTTTTGTGAATACGGCCCGATCAAGGATGTAACATATGCAGAGGCAAGCAAGTACAGCTTCAAGGGCGGTTCGAATTTCTGGGCATATGATGACCTCAGAATTCCGACTCTTGACGAATTCCTTGATGTTTTTGTCGGAACAAACACAAGACCGCAGATTGAAATCAAGGCAGAAACTTACGATACACTTCACGAGGTTGTTGAAGCTGTTGAGAAAAAGGGACTTGTTGAAAGCTCAATTGTTATTTCGTTTGACCTTCAGCAGCTCAGAGAGATTTATAAGCTTAACGACAAAATCGAGCTTTGGTATCTTGTTGACCGAATCACGGAAGAAAACATTGCAGAAGCAAGATCAATCTCTGACAAGGTGTGGCTTTCTGCTAATTTTGATAAGAATGACAAACGTTCCGTTCAGCTTGCTCTCGACAGCGGAATTGATGTTTCATACTGGACAGTCAATACCGTTGAAGATGCGAAAATGATGTATGACCTTGGTGTCAGATATCTTGAAACAGATATTCTTACTAAATAATTGAGGTGATTTTATGGCAAAAACAAAAGCACCAAAAGAGAAAAAAGAAAAAGCGAAAGCATCGGTTGCGACGGAGAACAACGAAGCTGTTATTATTACGGGATTTGTTCTTACAATAAAGAATGCGCTGGAGAAAACCGAGGGCGTTTCGGATATGCGTTTTGCTCCGACGACCGACGGATACCGAGCATATTTCAGGCTTGACGGTAAGGATTGCAAGATTGCGGTCGATAAGAAAACGCTCACAAACGGTTACAGAGTTGTTAAGTTTGTAGACGGTTTCAAAAAGTCATCTGCAACGCTGAAAACTCCCGATCAGTATCAGGATGTTATTGACAAGGTTCTCAATGGCAAAAAAGCAAAGAAAGAAAAGAAGAAGAAATAAAAAAACAACCGCCATCAGGATTTCCTGATGGCGGTTTTGCACATGAATCAATGATACTTCGGCATCCAATCTCCGTGAACTTCGATGAGCTCGTCAACCATTTTAACGATATCGTCAATGCTGAGCTCTGAGCCTGTGTGCGGGTCAAGCATTGCTGCCTGATAGATGTGATCCTTCTTCTTTGTAACAGCTGCTTCAATTGTGAGCAACTGCGGATTGATGTTTGTCATATTCATCGCTGCAAGCTGAACGGGAAGCTTGCCCATATGGCACGGTGTAACACCGCTTGAGTCAACAAGACACGGAACTTCAACACAAGCGTCAGCGGGAAGATTGTCAATAAGACCTGTGTTGAGCACGTTACCACCGATTTTGTACGGATTGTTTGTAACCATAGCTTCCATAATGTATGAAGCGTATTCCTTTGAACGCTTATGTGTAACTTCTCCGTTGGCAAGAATTTCATCTCTCTGCTTTGCCCAGTTTGCAATCTGCTCAATGCAGCGGCGAGGATACTCGTCAAGCGGAATGTTATAATCTGCGATAAGGTTCGGATACTTGTCCTTGATATAGAACATATTATATTCTGAATTATGCTCACTTGACTCTGTACAGTAGTATCCCAGACGCTTGATATAGTCGAAACGAACCATATCACCGTGTTTGTCTTCCTTCTTGTCTGAAGCGAGAGCCTTTGCGTTGATTTCAAGAGCACGACGTCTGATTTCGGGGTAAAGGTCGTTGCCCTGCTTGTCGTGAATCTCAAGAAGCCATGCCATATGGTTGATACCTGCAATTCTGTCATAGAAGTTATCTTCACCGACTTCTTCAAGCATACCAACGTGATCAAGTAAATCTCTTGCACAGCTCTGAACACTGTGGCAAAGACCGACCGTCTTGATGCCCGAATAACGTGTCATATAGCCTGTGAGAATTGCCATCGGATTTGTGTAGTTAAGGAACCATGCGTCGGGGCAGACTTCCTGCATATCGTGTGCAAAATCTTCGAGCACGGGGATTGTACGGAGACCGCGCATAATACCGCCGATGCCGAGTGTGTCAGCAATAGTCTGGCGAAGGCCGTATTTCTTCGGGATTTCGAAGTCCGTAATTGTGCAGGGATCGTAAAGACCGACCTGAATTGCGTTAACAACGAAGTTGGCTCCGCGGAGTGCATCCTTACGGTTTTCAACTCCGAGGTATGTTGAAATTTTTGCTCTTGATTCGTTGATGTTTTTATTGATAGCCTTAAGGATGATTTCTGAATCCTCAAGACGCTGTTTGTCGATGTCGTAAAGTGCGATTTCAGCTTCTCGCAAAGCCGGTGTACACATACAGTCGCCTAAAACGTTACGTGCAAAAACTGTACTGCCTGCACCCATAAATGTGATTTTCATAGGATGAACACTCCTTTTTATAATGTTGACTTCAGTATAGTTTTTTACAAAGTCTTTGTCAATAAAGCAAATGCTTTTTCAGCATTATTGACACAAAACGGGTGTCGTGTTAAACTAAAAGTACCAAAGAAATCCGACGATTTTTAAAGGAGGAGTCATTATGATTTTTGCTAACCACGCTCACGTGTTCCCGGAGGATATAAAGCCTGTCGGCACAATCGACAATCTTAAGCGTCTTATGGACGATTGCGGAATAGATAAAGCTGTCTGCTTTGCTCCGTTTCCTGACAGATTCGAGGAGTCGTCGCGAACAGACACACCGAACGAATGGCTTGCGAAGGCAATTAAAAATGATCCCGACCTTTACGGATTCGGAACGGTTGATTTTACAAAGAATCTTCGTGATGAGGTTGACCGAATTGCCGATTTCGGCTTCAAAGGAATAAAAATGCATCCGCCGTATCAGGAGTTTGATATCGACGGAGAGGATGCTTTTAAGGTTTATGAAAGGGCAGAGGAGTTGGGCTTGTTCATCTCTTTCCATTGCGGAATGCACTGGCATCGACTGAAGGGTGTACGTCCGATTCTTTATGATGAGGTCGGCTGGTTTTTCAAAAATCTCCGTTTCAGCCTTGAGCACCTTGGCGGATACCATTTCTTTAACGAAAGTCTCGCGGTTATGTGCAACAATTCAAGAGGCGGAATTCAACCGAGAGTTTTTGCAGGCTGGACATCAATAAGCGACCGCGACGGCAAGGACGAATGGACCCTTACAAACGAACAGCTTGAAACGATAATTTTCCAGACAGATGACGAAAGCTCCATTTTCGGCCTTGACTTTCCGTTCAAAGATGCCGCATATATAAAATATGAAATCGAAAGGTACAAGAGCCTTAATATCTCCGACACCGCAAAGGAAAACATCCTCGGCGGAACTCTGAAAAAGGTTCTTGGAGTCTGACGGTCTTAAAGCCACGGTATTTCCCGTGGCTTTCTTTTCGAAAAAGATTGTTAAATTTTTGACTGATTCCGAATTATTTTGCAGAAATCTGTTTACTATTTGATTTTACTGTGTTATAATACAATGAACATTATTATAATGTGAAAAGTGCGGCTAAAGAATGTTAAAAAAATAACATTTATTTCCGAGGCGAAAAAAATCATCGCTTAAGGAAAGAAAAATGTCGCTTGAGATTTTGAAATTGTTGTAAAGGAGGAACAACTCAATGCTCAAGAAAATCAGCAAAATCCCGTTCAAAGGAACACCTGAGCAGGAGGCACAGTTGCGTGCTGTTATTGAGGTGTGCAAGGATGATAAAAGCATGCTTATGCACGTAATGCAGCAGGCACAGGCAATCTACGGTTATCTTCCCTTTGAGGTTCAGACCATGATTGCAGACGGTATGAACATCCCACTTGAAAAGGTGTACGGTGTTTCTACATTCTATGCTCAGTTCGCACTCTCCCCGAAGGGCGAGTACAACATCTCTGTTTGCCTTGGTACAGCTTGCTATGTTAAGGGCGCACAGGATCTTATCGACAGAATCTGCGAGAATCTCGGTATCGCAGCAGGTGAATGCACAGACGACGGAAAATTCTCTGTTGAGGCTTGCCGTTGCATCGGCGCTTGCGGTCTTGCTCCCGTTCTTACTGTTAACGATGAAGTTTACGGTAAGCTCGTTGCAGATGACATCGACGGTATTCTTGCAAAATATAAAGCATAATTTTTCAGCTTGAAAAACGGAGGGGCTTATGCGGGAATTATCCTTGAATGTTCTTGATATTGCGCAGAATTCCATTTCCGCCAATGCACCGCTGATTGAAATCGAGGTGCTTGAAGATACCGTGAAGAAAGAGCTTCTTATCGGTATTTATGACAACGGAAAGGGTATGACGCCCGAACAGGTCGAGAATGTAAAAGACCCATTTTTTACAACGCGTACAACACGTAAGGTCGGAATGGGAATTCCTCTTTTTAAACTCGCTGCAGAGCAGACGGGCGGATATCTTGATATCGAATCTGAGCTCGGCAAGGGGACAAGGGTTACGGCTGTTTTTAAAACAGACAGTATCGACTTTACCCCGATAGGCGATATGAATTCCACCGTTTTAATGCTGATAACAATGAATACCGACCGTGAGTTTATCTACCGATTCGGTATTGACGAAAAAATTTTCACTCTTTCCACAGAGGAGTTAAAAGCCATATTGGGCGATGTTCCTCTTTCGGAGCCTTCGGTTTCGATGTGGATTAAAGAGTATCTTGAAGAACAAACACAAAATATCCGTGGAGGTGTAAGATTATGAAATCACTTGAAGAATTGATGGCTATCCGCGATAAGGCGAGAGCATCAATGACTGACCGTGAGGGTAACGGCGATGCTATCCGTGTTGTTGTCGGTATGGCAACTTGCGGTATCGCAGCAGGCGCAAGACCCGTTCTCAACGCTTTTGTTGATGAGGTCGCAAAGAGAGGTCTCAAGAATGTTACGGTTGCTCAGACAGGCTGCATCGGTATGTGCCAGTACGAGCCGATCGTTGAAGTATTTGTACCGGGTAAGGAAAAGGTTACTTATGTTAAGATGACCCCTGAAAACGTACCCGAAATCGTTGCTAACCATATCGTAAACGGCAACCCCGTTATCGAAAAGACAGTTGGCGCTAACTTTAAAAACTAATCAAGGAGGAAAAAACAATGTATCGTTCACACGTTCTTGTCTGCGGCGGTACCGGTTGTACCTCCTCTCACAGTAACGAGATCATCGAAGCTCTTGAGTCAGAACTCAAAGCTAAGGGTCTCGAAAATGAGATTAAGGTTATCAGAACCGGTTGCTTCGGACTTTGTGCATTAGGCCCGATTATGATCGTATATCCCGAAGGCTGCTTCTACAGCGAGGTTAAGGTTGAAGACATTCCCGAAATCGTTGAAGAGCATCTTCTTAAGGGTCGTATGGTTAAGCGTCTTATCTATGATGAGACAATCACAAAGGATGAAATCAAGCCTTTGAATGAAACAAACTTCTATAAGAAGCAGAACAGAATCGCTCTTCGTAACTGCGGTGTTATCGACCCCGAAAGCATCGAGGAGTATATCGCAATGGACGGCTACCAGCCTCTTGCAAAGGCTCTTACAGAGATGACTCCGGAAGAGGTTATCCAGGTAGTTAAGGATTCAGGTCTTCGTGGCCGTGGCGGCGGCGGATTCCCGACAGGTCTTAAGTGGAGCTTCACAGCTAAGAATGCAGCGGATCAGAAGTATGTTGTATGTAACGCTGACGAAGGTGACCCGGGTGCATTCATGGACCGTTCAGTTCTTGAAGGTGACCCGCACTGTATCGTTGAAGCTATGACAATCTGCGGTTATGCAACAGGTGCAACAGAAGGTTACGTTTACGTTCGTGCTGAGTACCCGATCGCTGTTAACCGTCTTGATAAGGCTATCAAGGATGCTCGTGAAAACGGTCTTCTCGGTAAAAATATCTTTAATTCAGGATTTGACTTCGATCTTCACATCCGTCTTGGCGCAGGCGCATTCGTTTGCGGTGAAGAAACAGCTCTTATGACTTCAATCGAAGGCAACCGTGGTGAGCCGCGTCCCCGTCCTCCGTATCCGGCAGTAAAGGGTCTCTTTGGCAAGCCGACAACTGAAAACAACGTTGAAACATTTGCAAACATTCCCCAGATCATCCTTAACGGTGCAGAGTTCTTCTCTTCAATGGGTACAGAAAAGTCTGCAGGTACAAAGGTATTTGCTCTCGGCGGTAAGATTAACAATACAGGTCTTGTTGAAGTTCCGATGGGTACAACTCTCCGCGAAGTTATCGAAGATATCGGTGGTGGTATCCCCAACGGTAAGAAGTTCAAGGCTGCTCAGACAGGTGGTCCTTCAGGCGGATGTATTCCTGCTTCACTTATGGACACACCGATTGACTACGACAACCTCACAGCTATCGGCTGTATGATGGGTTCAGGCGGACTTATCGTTATGGACGAAGACAACTGTATGGTTGACATCGCTAAGTTCTTCCTCGACTTCACAGTTGATGAGTCTTGCGGTAAGTGTACTCCGTGCCGTATCGGTACAAAGAGAATGATGGAAATCCTTGAAAAGATTACAGACGGTAAGGCAACTCTTGCTGATCTTGACGAGCTTGAGAAGCTTGCTTACTACATCAAGGAAAACTCACTCTGCGGTCTTGGCCAGACAGCTCCCAACCCTGTTCTTGCAACACTCCGCTTCTTCAAGGATGAGTATATTGCTCATATCGTTGATAAGAAGTGTCCTGCAGGCGTATGTAAGGCTCTCCTCAGCTACACAATCGAAGCTGACAAGTGTAAGGGTTGTACTCTTTGCTCAAGAAAGTGCCCGGTTGGCGCAATTTCAGGTGCAGTTAAAGAAGCTCATACAATCGACACATCAAAGTGTATCAAGTGCGGCGTTTGTATGGATTCATGTAAGTTCGGTGCAATTATTAAGAAATAAGGAGTGTGTCAGATATGGAAATGATTAATATTAAAATAAATGGCATGCCCTACAGTGTGCCTAACGGTATTACAATTCTTGAGGCTGCTCGTTATGCAGGAATCGAAATTCCTACACTCTGCTACCTTAAGAAGATGAACGAGATCGGCGCTTGCCGTATCTGTATGGTTGAAGTTAAGGGTGCAAGAAGCCTTGTTTCAGCTTGCGTATTCCCCATCAACGAGGGAATGGAAATTTTCACAAACACAGAGAAGGTTCGTGCTTCAAGAAAGACTACTCTTGAGCTCATCCTCTCAACACATAACCGTAAGTGCCTTTCTTGCGTAAGAAGCGGCGACTGCGAACTTCAGAAGCTCTGTAAGGAGTATGGCGTTGAAGACGAAGGACGTTTTGACGGTGTTCTTCCTGAGTTCAACTTTGACGATTCAATGGCTCACATGGTTCGTGACAACAGCAAGTGTATCCTTTGCCGTCGTTGCGTAGCAGCTTGTGACAACCAGGGTATCTCAGTTATCGGTGCAAACGCTCGTGGTTTCGATACAGCTATCACTTCTCCGTTTGAGAAGAAGATTCAGGAATACTCATGTATTTCTTGCGGTCAGTGTATCGTAAGCTGCCCGACAGGTGCTCTCTATGAAAAGGACAGCACAGCTGACGTTCTTGCAGCTATCAACGATCCCGAGAAGT
This sequence comes from Acutalibacteraceae bacterium, assembly GCA_045648305.1. Lineage (GTDB taxonomy): Bacteria > Bacillota > Clostridia > Oscillospirales > Acutalibacteraceae > CAG-488. Next base: position 8,159 of record JAZRNR010000167.1, on the reverse strand, counting down.
ATGTTGTTGTTCAGACAGCTCCCGCTGTTCGTGCAGCTCTTGGTGAAGAGTTCGGCTACGAAATCGGTACAAACGTTGAAGGTAAGATGGTAACAGCTCTCCGTCGCCTTGGCTTTGACAAGGTATTCGATACAAACTTTGCTGCTGACCTTACAATTATGGAAGAGTCACAGGAGCTTATCGAAAGAATCACAAACGGTGGTGCACTTCCGATGATCACATCTTGCTCACCGGGTTGGATCAGATACTGTGAGTTCTACTATCCTGAGCAGCTTGATCACCTTTCAACATGTAAGTCACCGCAGCAGATGTTCGGTGCAACACTCAAGACATGGTATGCTGAGAAGATGGGCATTGACCCGGCAAAGATTGTTTCTGTCAGCGTAATGCCTTGTACAGCTAAGAAGTTTGAAATCGGCCGTGACGATCAGAACGCAGCAGGCGTTGCAGACGTTGATTACTCAATCACAACTCGTGAGCTTGCAAGAATGATCAAGGGTGCAGGTATCAACTTCAACATCCTTCCTGAGGAAGCATTTGACAGCCCGCTCGGCGAAGGCTCAGGTGCTGCAGTTATCTTCGGTGCAACAGGCGGTGTTATGGAGGCAGCTCTCCGTACAGCAGTTGAGAAGATCACAGGTAAAACTCTTGACAGCGTAGACTTCGCAGAAGTACGCGGTATGGAAGGCGTTAAGGAAGCAACTTATGCAGTTGGTGACCTTCAGGTTAAGGTTGCTGTTGCAAGCGGTACAGCAAATGCAAAGATACTTATGGAGCAGGTTAAGAACGGTACAAGCGAGTATCAGTTCATCGAGATCATGGGTTGTCCCGGTGGCTGTATCAACGGTGGCGGTCAGCCGATCGTAGATGCAACAACACGTAACTTCGAAGACTTCAAGGCAAAGCGTGCATCAGCTCTTTATTCTTCAGATGCTGCTAACGCTAACCGTAAGTCACACGATAACGAAGCTGTTAAGCGTGTTTACAGCGAGTTCTTCGGTGAACCCGGCAGCCATAAGGCTCACGAAATCCTTCACACATCATATGTTAAGCGTAACCTTTACAACAACTAATTGATGTTTATAACCCCTCTTCGGTGAAAATCGGAGAGGGGATTTTTATGAGCTTTGTTGAGTAAAAAACAAGCAAAAGAAGACGATAAATAATGCTGAAAAGCAATAAAAAATTCACATAAAAATAAATTAAAAAAAGTTGAATTTTTTTTGCAAAAAGTGTTGACAAAAGGGTTTTCGTATGGTATAGTATACGAGCGTTGAGACGCTGGTGTAGCTCAGTTGGTAGAGCAGCTGATTTGTAATCAGCAGGTCGGGGGTTCGAGTCCGTCCACCAGCTCCATTTATTTTTATATGGGTGAGTTCCCGAGTGGCCAAAGGGAACAGACTGTAAATCTGTCGTCAGTGACTTCGGTGGTTCGAATCCACCCTCACCCACCAGCAAAGGATAATCCGAACATTTTACCGATTGGTAAGACGTTCGGATTCTTTGTTTATTTATGAGAAATATATACGAGAAAAAGAATACTTAACATACAGAGATCAGATATAAAATCTAAAACAGATTTGATGTTGAAGAAGCACCCATTGTGGTGCTTTTTGGTTTATACGAGTACTGTTAGATAGGTATTTATAGACACAACAGCGGTTTTGACCTATTGTTGAAGAAAACAACATTTGTCAAAATACACAAATATATCTAAAAAAGAATAATAATTCTAAAATAGAAATATAAATAGAATTCGCTGTGGTTTAATATTCTTGCAACACAAATTGAATTATTACTCATCGGTGTATGTTTTTTAAAAATACGTACGCTTTGATTGTCATTTCTACGAGTAATGATTTGTGTTGCAGCAGAATCGAAGCATGCGTTTTAGTGCGTAGCTTCAGCTGCGCACTTTTTTATTGTGGAGATGGTTGTATTGAAAAAAACACTAAAACGTTTTTTAGCATCGCTTATGGTGGCGGTTATGGTTTTGACTGCTGCTCCGTTGAGTGGTTTTGTGGGGTTCAAGCTAAACCTTGATTGGCTAAATTTCGATTGGATTGATTTCAGTCCAAGAGCGAGTGCGGCAACAAGCGGCACTTGCGGTGAAAACCTCACATGGACTTTTGATGAGGCAACGGGTGAACTTGTAATCAGTGGTACAGGTGAGATGACTTCACCTCCCAGGGGCTTTTCTTATGGATCAGTCAAAAAGTTGACAATTCGCGATGGTGTCACAAGTATCTGCGAGAATGCGTTCAGCGGATTTATGAATCTTGCAAGTATCACAATTCCTGATAGTGTTAGAACAATCGGTCCTAACGCTTTTTTCGATAGCGCTTACTACAATGACACCAAAAATTGGGTGTACCATGTTCTTTACATTGGTAAACATTTAATACGAGTTGATAATGGTTTTTCAGGTGATTATAAAATAAAAGATGGAACTCTTGTGATAGCTGATGAAGCATTTTCATTATCCAATTTTAACCCTATTTCAAGCATAACAATTCCTGAAAGTGTTATATCAATCGGCTATGGTGCATTCAATGCCTATGGTCTTAGAAATATTTACGTAGACAGCAATAATCAGTATTATTCGAATAATGCACAGGGTATATTATTCAATAAAAATAAAACGAAACTTGTTCGATTTCCAGAAAGAAATAAGGAAACAAGCTATGTGATTCCTGACAGTGTAACGTGTATTGGTGTTGGTGCATTCTCCGGTTGTACAGGACTTACAAGCATAACAATACCTGACAGTGTAACAAGCATTGGTGAATATGCATTCAGAGGTTGCACCGGATTTGAAAGTATGACAATTCCCAGCGGTGTTACCTCTATTGGTCATAATGCCTTTAGGGATTGTAATCTTACGAGCGTAAGAATTAGAGATATTTCAGCATGGTGTAACATTGATTTTGAGTACAATTATGCCAATCCGTTATGTAGTGGCGCCGATTTGTATTTGAACGAGAAAAAAGTAACGACATTGGTAATTCCGGATGATATTATAAATATTAAAGATTACACTTTCTATAATTGCATAAGTCTTGTAAATGTAACAATCCCCGACCATGTAACAAGTATCGGCGATGCTGCATTCTACAAGTGTAGTGGCCTTACAGAACTTACAATGCCGATATCCGCAAAAATATATAACGGCGGTTATACTTTTGGCGGATGTACCAATATCGAAAAAATCACCCTTACCAAGGGTAACGGTACGGTACAGAATTATACATGGCGCGAAGGTGATTCAGATACGGACTACCAATATACTCCGTGGTATAGCAGCGGTTGTTCTGAAATTGTTATTGAAGATGGAATAACAAGCATCGGGTCTTATACATTCTACAATTGTACAGGACTTACAAGCATAACAATCCCCGACAGTGTAACAAGCATTGGTGAATATGCATTCGACAAATGTACTGCTCTCGAAAATGTTTACTTTGGTGGTGATGTTACAGATTGGTGCTCAATCAGCTTTGAAGATTATGCTTCAGCACCTATGTGTTATGCTGAAAATCTTTATTTCAAAGGTGAAATTGTTACAGAATTGATTATACCTGACAGCGTAACAAACATCGGGTCTTATACATTCTACGGTTGTGAAGGACTTACAAGCATAACAATACCTGACAGTGTAACAAGCATTGATGATCATGCATTCTTCGGTTGTACAGGCCTTACAGAGCTTACAATGCCGATTTCTGCAAAGATATACGGTAACTCTTTCCTCAACTGTACTAATATCGAAAAAGTCACCCTTACCAAGGGTAATGGTACTGTACAGAATTATGATACATCGCCAAGTATTTTATCATCTTCGACATACTACCAATACACCCCGTGGTATACCAGCCAATGTTCTGAGGTTGTTATTGAAGATGGAATAACAAACATCGGGACTTATACATTCTACGATTGTGAAGGACTTCCAAGCATAACAATCCCTGACAGTGTAACGAGTATTGGTAAAGGTGCGTTCTGCGATTGTACAGGACTTACAAGCATAACAATCCCTGACAGTGTAACAAGCATCGGCTCTTATGCATTCCAAGGTTGTACAGGACTTACAGAGCTTACAATGCCGATTTCTGCAAAGATATACAGTTTCCCTTTCCGCAACTGTACTAATATCGAAAAAGTCACCCTTACCAAGGGTAATGGTACTGTACAGAATTATGATACATCGACAAGCAGTAGTTCATCTTCGACAAACTACCAATACACCCCGTGGTATAGCAGCCAATGTTCTGAGGTTGTTATTGAAGATGGAATAACAAGCATCGGGTCTTATACATTCTACGATTGTGAAGGACTTACAAGCATAACAATCCCTGACAGTGTAATAAGCATCGGTTATTATACATTCTGTCGTTGTACAGGCCTTACAAGTGTAACAATACCTGACAGTGTAACAAGCATTGATGATCATGCATTCTTCGGTTGTACAGGCCTTACAAGCATAACTATTTCGAATAGCGTAGAATCGATTGGCAATTTTGCATTTAGTGGTTGTACAGGACTTACAAGCATAACAATACCTGACGGTGTAACAAGCATCGGCGATTATGCGTTCTATAATTGTGCTAGCCTTATAAGCGTCACAATTCCTGATAGTGTAACAAGCATCGGCGATTATGCGTTCTATAATTGTGCTAGCCTTACAAGCATAACAATCCCCAACAGCGTAACATCGATTGGTAATTATGCGTTTTCCGGTTGTACCGGTATTAACAGTGTGAGAATTCCCGGCAGTGTGACAAAACTCGGCAGTTATTCGTTTAGAGGCTGTACAGGTCTTTATAGTGTCACCTTATGTACCGGTGTAGAGAATACTTCATCTGCTTTTTCTGGTTGCACTTCTATAGATACTTTTACAATTTCTTCAACTGTAACAAGTTTTAGACCGGGAAGCAGTAACCCCACATATATTTATTATGGTGGCTCTGAACAGGAATGGAAAGAAGCAAAATTTTCTCTTCCTGAAAATGAGAATAGAGTGATTTACTATAATAGTGATATTCCACCTTCAAGTGACAGAATAAGCTTCAGCAAAGATGTTTACCCTTGCTTTGTAGGTGAAAGTTTCTATATTTCCGGTGAACTTGTTTCTACCAAACAGGTAGGAGATATTACACTTACCTGGACTTCCGGTGACGGAGTGGAACTCCATACACCGGCATCAGTTATAAATTCATCCCGATATAAAGCAAGTTTCAGCGTAGAAGCAAAAGGTGTTGAGCCCGGATATTATACTGTAACCGTAAAGGGCAGCAACGGTAAGTCGGATTCCTGCACAGTTAGAGTTGTTGAACCGAAGAGTGAACTTTCTGTTTCGGTGACAGATGTTGTGGAAGGCGGATATTACTGTATTAATAACACACTCGTTGACCACAATTTGAACGAACTTGATTCTGTTTCTTATAAGATTATCGTTGAAAACAAATTGAGTATTGATAGTACTGGTGTACCATTAACCGAGGAGATAAAAGAGCAGCTTACAATAGAGAATATCAGTGTTAAGTCCGAACTTAACGATTACAGTAACCTTGCAGTAGATATTGCTGCTCTTACAGAACTTAGCAGTATTGGTTCTCTTGCTCCTGGTGAAAAAAAGGTTGTTAATTTTAATATTACACCACACAAGCTTGACGGTAAAAATATTTCTGCTGTTTTAACAACGGTAGCAACGGCAGCGGATCAGGATAGCATTAAAATTGAGACGCCGATTTCTATTAAAAATAAATTGTATGAACCATATGTCGTGGCATCTTTCTATGTTGATTCAGAAGTTATTTACAATGATGGCAAATATGATACGTCGTCAATTCCTGTTCAGTTGAGAATTACCAATAGAATCCCGTCTGATTTTAAGGGTAGTCTTTCTAAAATTAAAGATTTACCGGAATATCAAATTAAAATTAACGGGGCAAGTGTTGTCGCACTTGAATCAGATCTGATTAAAAAATTGAATATCAATCAGACGTTAACCAAGGATACCCTGAAACCCGGTGAGACAGTAGAATTATCCGGAAATATAGATATCAATACAAGATATAAAATATCCAAGTTGATTGAGGCTGAATATGTTGGGTTTGTATACGAGGTTCAAACATCAGCTAATAATCTTTCGGGTAATAAAGTGGTTACTTTTGTTAACAAGGATTACGAAGAATCCAGTGATGAATTAAGTAAAAAAGCTCAGGAAGAACTTGAAAAACTGAAGAAAAAGGGACTTGCCGGAGTTGTATTTGACCCATTCATAATGAATTATTTGAATAAAGAGGAGCTTAAACAACTTGAAGACCTTTTGCTGACTCAGATTATTTTGCAAACCCTGCCTGAAGACTCTTTAGAAGAAAAAGTAAAAAATAAACTTGAAGATATTGCCACGGATGACATAATGGATGCAATAGAAAGCGTCGATGAAGAGGTCGCCAAATATGTCAACACACTTAAGGGTATTCAGGAAATTACACCATCTGTAACAAAAGAAACTATAAAAAGTAAAATAACTATACAAACAGCTGATGGTCCGGTTACGATTTATTTTGACGGTACATTAGATAAATATGACTATAACGATAGGAATTTTGCAAACATCACAAATTCAATAAATTATCGTATAGAGGGTGACCATATACCGAAGAATGCGGCGGGTACTTCCGGCACAGTAGCTGCTACATTGGCAAAAGTCGATGAGTTTAGTAAAGCTGCAGAAGATGTAGCGGTTGATGCAATTATTGATGCATGTACTGAGGCTTACGGACCCGCAGTTAATAAAGCTCAGGATGTTCTTTTTGGTCAGACTGCAGATAAAATTGCAAACAAAGCAGCAAAAATTGCTTGGGTTATCGCAACATCACCAAGTAAAGTTGTTTCTGCGGATTGTCCTGTTGATATCTTTGTTTATGATGAGAACGGAAATCTTTGCGCAAGTGTTGAAAGCGATGTTGTCACACGCAGTTGTGAAAAGGCTGCCTTTGAGATCAGTGCAAGTAAAAAGTCTGTCAGACTGTTTGATGAGGGTTACACAGTTAAATTTATTCCGACCGGAAATGCAACCATGAATGTAACGGTTGAAGAATATGCAAACTCATTCTCTGTTTTAAAAACATATGAGTTCACGGATGTTCCGATTTCTTATGGCGGAGTCTATACTCAAAGCGTAAATACCGAGTATATGAGTAAAGATAATTCATATGAATTAACCCTTGAAGACGGAACAGTTGTTGAGCCTGATACGGTTATAGATAACTTCCACTACCATACAGTAGAAAAATATGAAACAGTTACAGAAGCAACCTGCTCAAGTGCAGAAGTCGTTTGCGGTGAATGCACCGTTTGCCAGAACCTCGTTTATGATACGATTGGTGAACCGGTTGACTGTACTCCCGGAGAATGGATTGTTGTAAAAGAAGCTACATGTGCTCAAGTTGGAGAAAAGCAAATCAAGTGTGTTTACTGTGATGATGTGCTTGAAACCGAAGAAATATCTTTACTTCCTCATACAGAGGGAGAGTGGATAATCACTGTTCAGCCAACTCAGACTTTAGAGGGTAAGAAGGAACAGAAATGCACAGTTTGTGGTAAAACGCTTAAACAAGAGAGTGTTGATAAATTACCCTCTGGTAAAGTTCGTTCGGTCTCAATTGAAAACTTTACTATGGAGTATAAAGATAGTGCAACCATCACTCCGAACATTGAGGTTGATGCAGGCGTTGGTTACACGGTTTCTTACAATTCGTCAGATTCAAGTGTTATTCAGATAGACGAAAACGGCAACATCACCACAAGAGATAAAGGTAGTGCAACAATCACAGTAACTGTCACAGATGAACACGGAAATACAGTTACAGATACTTGCGAAGTAACTGTAAAATACAAGTGGTGGCAGTGGATTATTGTTATTGTTCTCTTCGGTTGGATTTGGTATTAAAACTTAATTAAACTCAAAGGATGGCAGAGAAATCTGTCATCCTTTTTCTATACCTGAAGCATTGTGGCTTCAGGTTTTTCTTTTTTATTAAAAAACTTTTCAACTAACATATTAAAACTGAAGACACAGGCTATAGGAATTTCTCACACAGGAACAGATTCTTGTTGCTTGTGGGTGGATGAGCAATACAGATATGCATTAA
>JAZRNR010000166.1:0-10380 GCA_045648305.1 Acutalibacteraceae bacterium | reverse complement strand
CGAAGCCTTCCTTGCAGTTTTCCTTTGTCCACTTGAGAGCTTTCTGGAATTCAGCCTCATCGTAGATACCCTCTGTCATTCGTCTGATGATTTCTACCTCGTCAACTGATTCAACGCGGAGACCAAGATACTCCTCGAGGAAATCGGGATCGATTGAAGAACCTGCAATACCCATACAGATTGAACCGATCTGAAGATATGACTTACCCTTCATTGTTGCAACTGCAACTGCAGCACGAGCAAAACGAAGAAGCTTCTCTTCAACGTCAGCAGGAATGTTTTCTGACTCGTCTGCCTCCTGAACATCGTGACCGTAGATGCCGAATGCAGGAAGACCCTTCTGTGCGTGAGCAGCAAGAACTGATGCAAGGTAAACTGCACCCGGACGCTCTGTAGCATTGAAGCCCCATACGCCCTTTACTGTCATCGGATCCATATCCATTGTTTCTGAGCCGTAGCACCAGCAAGGTGTAACAGAAAGAGTAATCATAACGCCCTCTTTCTTAAACTTTTCAGCACAAGCAGCAGCCTCTGCTACACGGCCGATTGTTGTATCAGCGATAACAACCTTAACAGGTTCGCCGTTTGAGTATCTGAGGTTTTCCTCGAAAAGCTTCTTTGCAGCCTTTGCCATACCCATTGTCTGATCTTCAAGGCCTTCTCTTACCTTAAGAGGTCCTCTTCTGCCGTCAATTACCGGACGAATACCGATTACGGGATAATCGCCGATCAATCTGTTTTCTGCCATTATAATATCATCCTTTCAGATTAATTTACTTTATTTCCAACCTTCCGGTTTGGTTCTGATGTTTTTCAATCCACATACGGGGGTTATGTTCAACATACTCCCAAATTTCCGCATAATCATTTTCATTACGAACAATATGATCGTAATATGATTTTTGCCAAAAGGATGCTTTCGCCTCTTTTGAAACCCATCTTTTCATTTGCCCGACTACCCTTGACATCGTAGGGGCGGATATCATCCGCCCGTCTTTTGACGAGATTATAAGGTGTATGTGGTCAGGCATAATGCTGAAGTTATCAACAAAAATATTTTCATAATATGCGGATATATTATTTATTGCTTTTTCAACAATCAAACCATATTTTGATAATCGGATGTTATTCGGGCGGATGATATCCGCCCCTACGAAATCCCATAAGATTCTTCGTCTGTCCTTGACACATACCGTTATAAAATATGAGCCTGATGTTGAATAATCGTATTCCTGAAGCCGGATTTTCTTGCGTTCGGGGAAATCATTTTTGTCCATATCGTTTAACATTTAGGCAAGGGAGGCTCGATTACCAACCTGTGTTGGCTTGTACACCGGTAAAATAGAGGTTGCCGATATTAAAATACCATACACAAGCATATTTATCAACTAGCCAACCATCTTCACCTGCGTGTCCATTACCGGCATTCCAATTGAAGTAATGACGACCAGGTTTTGGTTGAACGGAATATGACATTGCAAGATATTCATCGTTAAGTTCGGCATCAATGATTTCATAATCCTTCAAAGAATATGCGTGTTTTGACATAAAGTTTTCCGCTAACACCTGAGCGGTATCACTACCGTTTTTAACATACACAGGACGTGTAATTGCCAGAATTGCCACTGCTACAAAAATGCATACTATAATTTTTATTATTCGCTTCTTGTTTTTCATAAGCAATCCCCTTTTTGTTTATTTCACAATTTTGAGGAAATCTGCATATGCCTCTTCCCACTTGTCAACGTCTGCGGGAATGTATGTCTTAAGCTCGGAAGAATTTGCAACAATCTTTCTTGCTTCGCTGATATCTGCAACCGAATTATCGGACATCAACTGTACTGCAACGTTACCCATAACTGTTGCTTCAATCGGACCTGCCTTAACAGTACGGTTACAGGAGTTTGCGGTAAGCTGACAAAGAAGAGTATCCTTCGTACCGCCACCGATAACGTGGATAACGGGATAATCACGTTCTGTGCATTCGCAGAGCTTTTCGAAAGTGAGCTTGTACTTCATTGCAAGGCTTTCGTAGATGCAACGCATAATCTCACCGACAGTCTGCGGAACATACTGTCCTGTCTTTTCACAGAAGTCCTGAACTCGCTTCGGGATATTTCCGTGAGGCACAAACTCGGGAGCATCAGGGTCGATGAAGCACTTGAACGGCTCAGCTGCAAGAGCAAGCTTTTCAAGGTCAGCGTAGGAATAATCCTCGCCCTGTCGCTGCCACTGACGTCTGCTTTCCTGAATGAGCCACAAACCGATGATGTTTTTGAGGAATCCGACTGTATCGTCAAATCCACCCTCGTTTGTGATGTTGATATTAAGTGAAGTTTCGTTAACAATCGGCTTTTCAAGCTCTGTGCCGAAAAGTGACCACGTACCGCTTGAAAGGAAAGCAAACTTGCCGTCCTCACAGGGCACGGATGTGATTGCCGACTGTGTGTCGTGACCGCAGACAGAGATTACGGGAACGGGGTCAACTCCGCACTCCTCGCAGATTTCGGGAGTGAGCATTCCGAGAACTGTGCCCGGCTTTACAAGCGGAGCAAAGATATCTTCCTTGATTTCGAAGGCTTCAAGAAGCTCCTTTGACCAGCTCTTTGTCTTGAGGTCAATTATCTGTGAAGTGGATGCAATTGAATACTCCGCACACATTTTGCCTGTAAGCATATAAGCAAAAAGGTCGGGCATAAAGAGCATTTTGTCTGCTCTTTCAAGCATCCACGGTCTGTTCTTTTTAAGTGAAATCAACTGGAACAAGGTGTTGAGCTCCATAAACTGGATACCTGTTATTCCGTAGATTTTTTCTCTCGGCATTGTTTTGAAAGCCTCGTCCACCATACCGACGGTACGTGCATCGCGGTAGTGAATCGGGTTTTCCATAAGCTTGCCTTCAGCATCGATAAGACCGAAGTCAACACCCCAGGTGTCGATGCCGATGCTGTCAAATCCGCCTGCCATACGTGCCTTGATGATACCCTGCTTGATTTCATAGAAAAGTCTGAGGACATCCCAATAAACCGTACCGCCAACGCTTACGGGGTCGTTTGAAAAACGGTGAACCTCTTCGAGTGTGATTTTCTCGCCGTCAAAGCAACCGATGATTGCTCGTCCGCTTGAAGCACCGAAGTCAAAAGCAAGAACTCTCTTAGTCATTAATTACAACACCCTTTTGAAGAATAATGTTTGCATAGATTGCTGTTTCACCTGTTGCGATGATTGCAAAAGCACCCTTTGCCTTATCATAGAAATCAAAACGCTCAACAAGCTCAATACCCTTGTCGCCTTCGTTCTTTTCAATGATATCCTTGTAAACTGCCCAGATTTCGGGACGGTTTTCAGGATCACCGTTATCCATAAGACCAACGGGATTTTCAACGTATGTATCAAGCGGCATAAGCTTAAGGATAGCGTCAAGAATCTCGGGAACACCGTGACCGTCGCAACGGATAAGGCGTTTTGCATTTGTTGCTGCGGGGAAATTACCGTCACCGATTACAAGATAGTCACCGTGACCCATTTCCATAAGAGTTTTAAGAAGCTCAGGCGAAAGCACTGAGGGAATGTTTTTAAGCATAATAATTTCTCCTTTTTAAAATACTAAACGGCTAAATTACACCTATTCTATGATATTATACAATAACAGTTTATAAAAATAAAGTAAATTACTTGAAAAACTTGCATAAATTTGGTTTAATGTTTTTATTAAAAAGTCAGAGGTGAGCGTTTTGTTTGCAAGAGTTAACAGCTTAGGCACATTCGGAATGGATGTTTTCCCCGTTACGGTTGAAGCTGATATTTCTTCGGGATTGCCGAGATTTGACGTTGTCGGTCTGCCCGACTCCGCTGTCAGCGAATCACGCGACAGAGTTCATTCCGCAATCAAGAACTGCGGTTTCACATTCCCCGTTAGCAGAATAACGGTTAACCTTGCTCCTGCAGACAGACGTAAGGAAGGTCCGATTTACGACCTTGCGATGTTCGTAACGCTTCTTCTTGCCTCGGGACAGCTTAACGCAAATACGGACGGTTACGCCTTCCTCGGCGAGCTTTCGCTTGACGGAAAAATCCGTCACATCAACGGTGTTCTCCCGATGGTGATCAGTGCACAGCAAAACGGCTTTCACAGCGTTTTTGTTCCCGAAGTCAATGCAAACGAGGCAGCTGTTGTTGAAGGAATCAACGTTCTTCCCGTTAACAGCGTTATGCAGGTTGTTGACCATTTCAGGGATCTTTATAAAATTGAGCCTGCCGTACCAACAGTTAACAGCAACGCTGACGAATTTTTGTATATGCCCGATTTTGCAGACGTAAAGGGACAGTATGAAGCAAAGCGTGCACTTGAGGTTGCCGCAGCCGGCGGGCACAACACGCTTATGATCGGCAGTCCTGGCACAGGTAAAAGTATGCTCGCAAAAAGAATACCGTCCATTCTGCCTTCAATGACTTTTGAAGAGAGCCTTGAAACAACAAAGATTTATTCCGTTGCAGGTGCACTTAAAGGCAGGTCACAGCTTATAACAACCCGACCTTTCCGTTCGCCCCACCATACGGTTTCAACAATGGGACTTTCTGGCGGCGGTGCCGTACCGAAGCCGGGCGAGCTTTCGCTTGCACATAACGGTGTGCTTTTCCTCGATGAGCTTCCCGAATTTTCAAGACAGTCAATGGAGATTATGCGTCAGCCTCTTGAAGACGGAAAAATCACGATTTCACGAGCTTCGGGTACGTCAAGCTATCCTTGTTCGGTTATGCTTGTGTGTGCGATGAATCCCTGTCCGTGCGGATATTTCGGTCATCCTGTAAGGGAATGTACCTGCCGTGATGGTGCAGCTTCAAGATATCTTTCAAAGGTCAGCGGCCCGCTTCTTGACCGAATTGATATTCATATTGAGGTACCGCCCGTTGATTTTGAAAAGCTTTCCGACACTCATAAAGGTGAGCCTTCCGCAAAAATCCGTGAAAGAGTTGAAAAGGCACGAAAGATTCAGCAAGACAGGCTTAAGGGTACAAATGCCAACTGTAATGCACAGATGAATGCGGCAATGACAAGGGAATTCTGTGTCGCTTCGGAAGCTGCGATGAAGATGCTTCAGATGTCGTTTGACAAGCTCGGACTTTCAGCAAGAGCTTACGACAAGATTCTTCGTGTTGCAAGAACGATTGCAGACCTTGAAGCTTCAGAAATTATCGAAGTCAACCACATTGCAGAAGCAATTCAGTACCGTTCGCTCGACAGAAAATTCTGGAACAAGTAATCGTATTTTCCTCTCTGTTGTTGACAAATTCGTTTTCATAGTGTATTATTAGAAAAAATCAAATACAGGGGTGCTGACTTCGGTCGGCTGAGATTATACCCTCTAACCTGATGCGGATAATGCCGACGTAGGAAGATATTGTTATATAAAACTAACTTACGCTCGGTTTAACTAACCGAGCGTTTTTTGTTGCTGTTTCAGATATCAGGTAAAGGAGCCGGAAATTTATGAGAAGTAAAAAATCAAATAAAATGAATGACAACACAGTCAAGCTCACGGTCAGCGGAATTATGGTTGCGATGTCAACCGTGCTTTCGTTCATTAAGTTCAGCGAACTTCCGTATGGCGGTTCAGTCACGCTTTTCAGCTTTGTGCCGATTATTTTTGTCGGCTACGCTTACGGAACAAAATGGGGACTTTCCGCGGGACTTGTGTACGGTATTCTTCAGGCTCTTTTCGGGGTTTCGGGTGCAACAGCAGGCTTCGCCTGGTATCAGGTTATACTTTGTGCAATGTTTGACTACATTGTTGCAGGTGCAATGCTCGGTCTCGGCGGTATTTTCAAGAAGCTTATTAAAAATCCGCAGATTTCATTCGGTCTTGGTTCGTTTTTTGCCTGCGTGTTGAAGTATATTTCTCATTTTCTTTCAGGATACATCCTCTTCGGTACATATGCAGAGTGGTTTTTCGAAGAAGGCGGCGGTGCAAGCTACGGTGCGGAAATTCTTGCAACATATTCAGGCAATACACTCAGCGTTATTTATTCACTCATTTACAATGCAACATTCATGCTTCCCGAAACTGTTATTACAATTATTATGGCTTGTATCTTAATATCCGTTAAACCTCTGAAAAAAGCTTGCGGACTCAAATAAAAAATCAACTCCAAGATGTGAAAAACATCTTGGAGTTTTACTTTGTTCGTACTTATTTATACTGATAAACTTTTACGTAGTCAATAATAAACTCTGCCCCCTCGGCAGGAACGTTTTCTCTTTCTGACGGCATACCGTCTTCACCCTTCATTTCAACAGAAAGGATAAGGTATTCTTCATTCTGACTTACACCGCCGAAGTCTGTGCGGAAGGTTTCAACACCGTTGATATAGAAGATATATTCGTTCTCGTTCCACTCAAGACCGTATGTGTTGAACTCCTCGTAAGGGTTGTTCTTAAGCAAAAACTTTGTTGCACCGTGCTTCTGATGTGCATCACCGTAACCGTCGAAATGGAGGTTTGAAGTTACCGCATTCTCCATAAAGTCTCCGTAGCAGTCACTTTCAAAAATATCAATTTCAGTGCCGTCACGACCGCTTCCGTCTTCATCAAAGACACCGCTGTTCATAAGCCAGAAAGCGCTCCAGATATCCGAACCCTTCGGAAGAATGCATCGGCACTCAAAGTAACCGAATTTCTGACTGAAGCCGTTTTCCGCATCGGCATCTGTATCGACACCTGCTGAGTACCAGCCTGCACCTTCACCGCCCATACCTTCTTCAAGATATACAACAGGAATAACAAGGTTACCGTCCTTCGTCTGAGCAAGGTACTGATTCCAGTAACTTCCCTTTCGTGATACTGTCGTATTGCCGTACTGATAATGACCTGACCAGACACTTCGGTCAAGCTCACCCTCAAAATTGTCCTCAAAAGTGAGATCAAATTTATCAAGGTCAAGCTTTTCTCCCATCGGATAGCACGGAATATCAAGTGCAACACAAAGAGAGATTATAAGGGACATAAAAAATGAAAAAATTGATTTAAACATAGTCATTCTCCTTATTTAATAACCTTGATTCTGTCTTCGAATCTCGGCTTCATTTCGGGTTTTTCATCGGGATATCCGACCGCAATTGCGATAAGGAATTTGTAATTTTCAGGAATATCCCAAGCACGTTTCCACTTGTTGCCCTGCTCATTACCGTCTGCAAAAAGTGCACCTACGCTTGCGATAATACAAGTGCCGAGACCCATTCCTTCAGCAGCGATGCAGATGTTTTCACACATAATTCCGCCATCCATATAGCTTTCGCCCTCAGCAAAAAGCACGATAAATGTCGGAGCGTTGTGATAAACAGGGTTTGTGTCCCAACGGGTGTATGCAGGAGTGTCGTAGCCGACAAGTTCTTTGAAATCAACGTTCATTTCCTTGAGCATTTCTGCATTCTGAACAAAACGCACGTGGCACGGCTGACCGTTTCTTCCGCTCGGAGCACGGAGTGCCGCCTGCATAAGTGCTTCAAGCTGTTCATCCGTAATCTGCTCGGGTTTGTATTCACGGATCGTCTGTCTTTTAAGAATTGTTTTCATTACTTCGTTCATTTTATACACCTCATTTATTCTTAGTGAATTTATCTCTTAATACCTTGTTGTAAATAAGTCCTGTCGGAATATAAATTACAGTTGCAGTTACCACTCCTGAAAGCAGTCCCGTTACAAACGGAGCTGACACAAAATTATAAACCAAAACCAATGCAACAATTGACGGAACAAGCACCGACAAAATCTTTGCAGCAAACGGACCTGCCGCTGACGGGTTGCAAGGTGACCAGAATGTAAGTGAATTTTTCAACGGTGCAGTGTAAAACTTTCCGCAACAATCCTTGTAATTGAGCGAATATGTTTTGTAATTTTTTACATCATTCTCGTCAAATTCAAAAACACGGAAAGCTCTGTACTTTGAGCCGTAGCTGTTATAACCCATACCGGGGCAATATCCGAGGTCGATACCGTCAACCTTGCCTGCAAATGAATTGTAATGGTCGTGTCCGAAATAAATCGCAAAAACATCGCCCTGTGCCTTCATCGCATCAAACTCTTTTGTGCCGAGGGTCATTGACGGAGTTTCGCCGTATGTATAGTTATGGAAAAGCTTTTCCTCGTCAAGCACCCAATATTTTTTATTACCCTTTACGAAATCGCACTCAGCGCCCTTTGTTCCTTTCGGAACTTCCTTGAAAAGTCCCATAAGGTTGCTGACAGGAATATGCTGAAAAACCATTGACGGTACGGTTTCTCCGCCGTTTTCAGCCTTTAATTCCTCTCCTGTTTTTCTGTACCAGTCAAGCTGTGCATCGTTCACGCCTTCAAAACCGACACCCTTTGTTTTTGAATGAGTATCCATAACAAAAAAGTTCAGAGGAACTCTCTTACCGTCCGATGAAAGAACAGGAACATTGAATGTGCCGACATCGGGTCTGCCGTCGTTAATATCGTCAAAGCAGATGCAGTTTTTAAGTGTTGCATAAATCTCTGCCTGCTTTTCATTCGACACACCTGTTTCTCGGTCGTGATTTCCGAAGGTGAGAACATACGGAATGTTATGCTTTTCAATTGCACTGAAAAGTCTGCGGATTGCGGTTTCAACGTTTTTCTCGGCTTTTTCACCTTTACCCCACAAGCCGACAACATCAAGCTGGTCGCCTGTTATAATAATTAAATCAGGCTTAACCTTTGCAATCGCATCGTCAACAAAACGAAGTGTATCAACGCTTGTGCTTTTAGTATCCTGCAGATCTGAAATCTGTATAACCTTCAGCTTACCGTTTTTAAATCTGATTTTGTTCTTTAAACTCATTAATATCACCTGAGAAAAGAATATCATAATTCTTTTTTAAAATCAATAAAAATAACACTCTCCCAAAAGGAAAGTGTTATTAACCGTTTATTATTTCAAAACTGTGTGTTATTTTATAATCTTTGCTGAACCGTCACCGAAAGAAACATAATAATCGACATTTGTCATATCGGCTTTTTTCGGATAATCGGTAGAAAGGATCTGTGCACCGCTTTCGAGTGTTTTTCTTCTGTCCTCTTCGTTATAGCTGCCGTAAGAATCCACACGTGTTCTTACGATAAGATTCTTTTCGTAAATCAGCTCGGTTGAATGCTTTTCAATGTCGTTTGGTTTATTGACAATCAGTACGGATGCATAAGACTTATCTCTGTCCTTATAACGAAGCATAGGAAACATTGCACGGGATTTCAGTGTTTCGTCCTGCTTGATAAATCTGCCTGTTACACCGTCTGTATCGTGGAAGAAAACAGCAACTCTGCCTGCACAGTCTTCAAGGCTCATCCAATCGTCTGCCTCGCGCATTTCCTTAAGGGAATTGTGTTCGCTCATCATCTCTGCAGGAGTTATCAACTTTTCGCCGAAAGCCTCACGGATAAGATTATCAAGCACATTTGCATACTTGAGATTGATAAACCTCATACCGTTTTCAAGAAGGAAAAATTCTTTCGGCTCAACGATAATCGATATCGGCAGATGTCCCGGATTCGCATCCGACCACATTTTTATTTCTTCAAGTGCAAGCTCAAAGTCGTAGCACGATGACGTCATATCAATCAGCGGTGAATGGGTGCATACAAAGCTGACATCATCGCCATCGACAACAGTTTCGATGTCAAGCTCGATACTTCTGATTCCGATGTTGAACTGTTCGGTCAGGGTGTCACTGCAATAAAGCGGAATATCTCCGTTAATAAGACCGAAAGACACCGTTTCGAAGTCACGGAACAGCTTCTGAAGTGAAGGTACACTTTGAAGCTGATAGCTGTTGTGGGTAGCGATATACGCAACCTCGTTAAACTTAACGCCGTCGGCATATGCTTTCTGAACATCAAAACCCACAAGCTCGCTCTCATTTACGGGAACATAATCCTCACTTGCATAAAGCTTTGAAAGTTTTTCTAATCTTTCAAGCTGTTCGCTGATGTTTTCTTTTCTTACTTCCTGACCTTCAGAAATAATTGCAGGCAATCCCGAAAACACAAAGAAAATCAAAGAAAGTAAAGCTGAAATAAACTTAATCATCTTCATCACCCGATAATAATTTATAGAAGAATTCTAACACATGAATTAATCTTTTTCAATCAGCAATATGTTATAAAAGAAAAAATCTCCCGAGATTTCTCTCGGGAGAAAATTTATTAAGTAAAGATTACCACTGGAAGTTAGAAACCTTAACTGTTGATGTTGCTGTACCCTTAGCTTCCTTAACTGTAACAACTGTGTACTTAACCTTTGTAAGCTGAACTGCCCAGTCCCATGAAACTGTAAGACCTGTCATCTGACCTGTCTTTGAGTTGATTGTAGCAACGATCTTTGCATT
>JAZRNR010000165.1:0-18814 GCA_045648305.1 Acutalibacteraceae bacterium | reverse complement strand
AAGACATTTCAGGTCGTCAAAACGACATTTCAGGTCTTCGCGTAAAAAAATTTGCTTTTTTAGTGATACAATCTATGCATCATAGCCAAACGGCAGAAAGAAGTTGTTAGAATGAAAAAATTATTATCCGTTTTATTGGCGCTTCTCTGTATGATGAGCCTGACTACAGTTGCGTTTGCAGCAGAGGACGTTTCATACTTCGACGAAGAAACAGGCACGCTGTATATGATGACTGAAAATTGGTATGAAGATTTGGGAATCGAAGGAACAGAAGAAGCATTATTTGCATTTTGTGAAAAAGTAAAGACTGTGTATGTTGGCGAAGAATGTGGAACGTTCATTTACGAGAGCTTACTGTATTGGTTTAGTAATCTTGAAAAAATTGTAGTTGATGAAGACTGTACAGAATTGTTTGTCTATGATAATGCACTTTATAGTAATCGCAATTACGATGGTAAAGAAGTCTGTGAATTAGTAGTCTATCCGGCAAAGTGTCCGGACAAGGATATCGTTCTCCATCCGGATGCAACAGGACTTCAGGCCTCTGCATTCGCTGTTATTATCCTGGGAAATGGTGTTGTTGTAGTACCAGTTGAAACCGAGTACAACCTGTATATCGTTGAGGAAGGTCAGTTTGAAAAAATCAAAGGTGATCTCGCAGGTATAGGCAACATGATGTATATTAAGTTTGCTAACATTTATGTAAATGATACTCAGGAAAGTATAGATGAAACACTCATATTCGAATGTTTAGATTTAGAAACTTTTAGTAAAATGATAGCATTTGAATACTTCACGTTATACTACCAATATTACATTGAAGAAAAATTCGATGAATTCACGGATAAAATGGATGAAATTCAGAGTGAAATCGTAGCACCTGAGGACACAGATGACCCCGTGGCTATGAAAGAATATTACACTACACTTTATAGCAGTATGTTGGATTATATAAACAAATTAGATTATGAAGAATACACGGAAGAGTTACATGCTCAGATGGGAAGAGAGCCTGAAGATTATGCATCTTACAAGGCATTCATAAATCGTTGTTATGACCTTTATGTTTTCTGCAGAGACCGCGGCAATCCGATGAAGCCTCTCTCAACTCTTACTTCATCAGGAATTTGCGGTGAGAGCCTTATGTGGAGTTTTGACGAAGCAACAGGCACCCTCACAATCAGTGGCGAGGGAGAGATGACTTTTCCGACTAATAGCGTAGTTGCACCATGGGACAAATACCGTGAAGATATTAAATCTGTAATATTGCCCGAAGGTTTAACGTCTGTCGGTGGTTTCACATTCTGCAAAAATCTTACAAGTATAACAATACCTGATAGTGTTACAAGTATAGGTGATTTTGCTTTTGCTTACTGTGACAATCTTGAGACAATAACTCTCGGAGCGGGAGTGAATTTCGAATCATATGATAGCGATTTTTGGTTTGTAGGTGACAAGAATCTTAAAAACATCGTAGTTTCTGAAGAAAATCCGTATTTATCAACTGACGAAAAAGGTGTTCTCTACAATAAGGACAAGACGGCGCTGATTTATGCTCCTGCTAAAGGTGTGGGTGACAGTTTTATAATTCCCGATTCAGTAACTGATGTCGGTGGAATGGCGTTTGTTGACTGCAGAGATTTTTCACTTGCATTAGGTCCATCGTTTACTGATGATGAGTTTGAAATACTTATACAGTATATCTCAGCGAAAGAATTCATTGTAAGTGAAGAAAATCAGTATCTTACATCGGTTGATGGTGTTCTTTATGATAAAGATGTAACTTCTTTATATAAGTATCCTGTTTGTAGCGACCGAAAGACTTTCGTTGTTCCTGAAACAGTTGATTATTGCTTTGAGTTAGCTTTTATGAGCTATACAGCTGATTATGGTTTGCAAGTCTTATCTCATCAGCTTAACGGAAAAGAAATCAAGACGATAAATATGCCCGAATCGCTTTCAGTACATTTTGCTTCGGGTAATTGTGAATTTAGTTTCCTTACAGGACCTAAACATGTGTATTTTTATGCTGATGAAAGCAATAGCGAGACAGTTGCGAAAACAGTTGAGGAACTGAATGCAGACGTTGAAGCAATGAAGATTGCTATAGAAAAAGATTTGGAAAGATTTGCAAACGAATACCCAGAGGGTTCTGCATTTCGCGAATGTGGATTGGATTATATAACACGTATGTATATAGACGGACTTCCGCATTATGTTGTTTGTGACGGTGACCACACAGAGGCTCATCCTTACACCATAACAGTAACAACAGAGGCTACCTGTAAAACAGAGGGCGTTATGACTTATACTTGTGTATGCGGTGATACTTACACTCAGGCACTTCCTGTGAAGGATCACGAAACTGTTCCTTTTGAGCAGAAATCAACCTGTTCTGTTGCAGGCTACAAGTGCGATGTCTGTGAAGCTTGCGGTGAAAAAATTAACGTAGAAAACCTTGAACTTCTTCCTCATTCATGGGGAGAGTGGGAGGTTGAAACTGAACCCACAACTGAGCAGGAAGGCGTTGAAAAGAGAACTTGCTCAGACTGCGGTGCAACAGAGGAGAAATCAATTCCAAAGCTCGATGAACCGACATTCGGTGAAAAGGTTGTTGATTTCTTTGAAAAGGTCGGCGATTTCTTCGTAAGCATTTACGAGTGGTTTATAAATCTTTTTAAGTTTTAATTTGGTTTCTTTTTAACGACAACTGCACATTTTTTGCAGGATTTGTGCATAAGAAAAAAGCTCGTTTGAAACAAGAATTGTTAAAAAAGGGAAAGAAAGACATAAATTAAAAAACTCGTATTGCCATAATATAAGGAAGAGCTGTGATTTCATTTTGAAATCACAGCTCTTCTCTTGCATATTAAAACAACAATCCTGTTTTAATTGAAAACTCTTTATCCGTACTGCTGAGCGTTACAAAACCGTTGTATTTCTGTGCAGTTCTTTTTATGTTACCGATACCGAAACCGTGGTTATCGGTATCTTTCTTTGAAGTTTTGATTGTATTGTTTTTAATTTCTATTTTCTTCGAAATAGGATTAGTGACCGTGATAGTACATCCCTTTTCGTTCGTTGAAGCTTCAACGTGAATTGTACACGGTGACAGCGGAACACTTGCACGTATTGCATTGTCAAGGCTGTTTGCAAGGATTGTGCAAAGGTCACTGTTGTCAATTTTATCGGGATGAATGCTGCCGTGGAATGTGATTTGAATGTTGCTCTTTAAAGCCTCGTCTGCCTTGTGAGCAATGAGAGCATCTGCGAAATAATTGCCTGTTGCAAACTTTGTTTCGGTTTCCTTGATGTCTTCCGTCAGCCGTGCAAGGTGCTTTTTCGCATCGTCAAGCTTGTTTTCGTCAAGCATAACACCGAGCATAAAAAGGTGGTTTTTATAGTCGTGTCTGAAACGGCGGATGTCCTGACTTTTCTGAGCAAGCTCTTCGTAATGCTGAATCTGCATATCAAGCTGCTCAAGAGAATCCTTTTCTTTGAGTGAAACGGTGATGTATTTGAACACCATATACGAAAGGCAAACGAGGACGAATCCCGCGGAAACAATCAACAACAACTGAGCCACGTCAGCGTAAGATGTTGTGTCATGCGAAAGAGTCAATGTATATTGTGTGGCAACACAAGCGACGAGAATAACAAAATAAAATAAAGATGGTATGCTTTCAAAAAAGTCAACAGGTACAACGAAATTCCGTTTATAATATATCGC
Organism: Acutalibacteraceae bacterium; assembly: GCA_045648305.1. GTDB lineage: Bacteria > Bacillota > Clostridia > Oscillospirales > Acutalibacteraceae > CAG-488. The sequence goes on along the minus strand of JAZRNR010000165.1, from coordinate 15,084 downwards.
AATCACCAATATCAGAAGAACAGCAAGAATACCTGCATATATCCAATTCGTTGTTACTTCCGTTGTTCTGTTTATTGTGCTGGTTATAACCGCAACTGACAAATCAAGAAGTAAATTTAAAATCAGACCGAAAAGGAAAAATATCCTTTTCTTTGTCGGCTTCAGCACGCAGTAAGGGAAACCCGCAAACAAAAGCATTGTCGACAGGTCGGCAAGAGTGAAAGCTGACTCAGCATCGTCGAGAGCGAAAAACGGAACCGTTGAAATAGCAGTCAGTGCTATAGCAGAGATAACAGTTGCTGCTTTTTTGACCTGTACTTTGTAACCTATCAGCTTGTTGAGAATAAACAGAACAAAAACCGTGCCGATAATGTTCTTAGCAAAACATGAAATACATTCAATGAGCATAATATCACCTGAAATCAAGCTTCAAGAAACAGCTCGCGAAGCTTTGCGTAGTTCTTTTCGCTGGTGTAAATTGTATCTCCGTTTTTCATAACAGCAGTTTTGCTGTTGATACTTTTGATTTTAGAAACATTCACAAGATACGAACGATGTGTTCTGAAAAAGCCAAATTTAGTAAGCTCTTTTTCAAACTCGGTAATTGATTTATGGCATCGCAGAGTTTCGTCATCAGTATGAATGAAAACATCCTTGTGAAAAACTTCAATGTAATGTATTTGATCTGTGCCCACAAAATAGATTTTGTTATTGATGTTTACAGCTACAGAACCTGAGTTGATAACTGAATAAAAGTAATTATCCAATGCCTTAAACAGGTCTTCTTTACTTGTAGGTTTACGTAGGAACCATACCAAGCCGATATCAAAAGTGTCATATACAATATCGTGATATGAAGTAAGAATTATGATGCCTTTTTTACTGTCTGATGATTTGCGGATAATCCTTGCAAATTCTGTGCCTGTCATAAGCGGAGATTCATCAGGGTTAATAATGCAATCATCCATATTGTGATCAAGCACAAATAAGTCAAATTCATCGATTCTGCCAGTAAGGCTTTCGTATGATTTGAACGTTTCATAAGACAGGTCAAAACCCTGTGAGTTGGCATATTCTTCTACTTTGCGTGAAATTTCGTCAAGTATGACCTGTTCATTATCGCATACGGCAATTTTCATTTTCTCACCCATAAAGTTGATTTTATTAACTTTAATTCTAACATTTTTTCTCGATAAATACAATATGATTTTTAGATATTGATAAAGAACATTCTGAGAAAATCAGTACAGATTAAAGATGTTTAAACAGTTGATTTTCACTCTGTTGACGTAGCTTTACTTCAGCAGAAACTTAAAAATAATGGAGCCGTGCTTTAATTAAAATATGAAAACAAGACATATCATTTTGGAATCTTCCTTGATGATGTGTCTTGCTTTTTTCTTTGTTTGGGTGGTATAATCATTTATATGTAAAAGCAGGTGAGCGTAAAGTGGAAAATGGAACTGTGTTCAATATACAGAAATTCTGTATACACGACGGTGACGGCATCCGCACTTGTGTGTTTCTGAAAGGTTGTCCTCTTCGGTGTATATGGTGTCACAATCCCGAAAGTCTTGAGAAAACACCGATACTTTCCTTTAACAAAAACAAATGCTCATCCTGTGGAAGATGTCTTTCGGTATGCGACGGTCGTACAATCGAGGACGGGATTCTTGAAATTGTACGTAAAAAATGTTCAGGTTGCGGGAATTGTACGGAAATCTGCCTTAACGATGCGAATGAAATTGTCGGAAAAGAAATGACCGCTTCAGAGGTTATGGAAGAAGTTTTAAAAGATAAAATTTTTTACGATACATCGGGTGGCGGATTGACCGTTACGGGCGGTGAACCGTCGTATCAGCCTGAATTCACTCTGGAGCTTCTTCGTCTTGCCAAGGATGCGAAAATTTCTATTGCTGTGGAAACCTGCGGTATAGGTTCACGTGAGTTTTACGAAAAGGCGGCAGACCTCGGTACGACATTTTTATATGATATAAAATGCATCGATCCCGAACGTCATTGAAGACTTATCGGAGCAGACAATGCACATGTTTTGTCAAACCTTATTTACCTTATGGACAGGGGCGCAGAACCCGTGTTCAAACCGTCACAGGGCGTCGATATGATAAAGATTCTGTGAGCAATATATGAATCAGCAAAACAGGGTAAAGAAGTTACTCTTTAATTAAAAACTTAATTCAGACGAAAGAAAGCACCTGCGAAATTTTTGATTTCGCAGGTGTTTTTTGCTTTTATCTTGTTTTATGCTACTGTGTCTTCAATTGAGATAAGGCCGTTGAATACGCCGACGTAAGCCTTACCGTTCGGACCGATTGTGATAGGACCGTAGGAGTTGTTCCAGTTCTTACCGCTACCTGTGAATACCTTGTAAAGTGTTTCACCTGTTCTGAAATCAACCGCTGTGAAGTACCATGCAACTGCACTCTTGGGAATGTCATCATTCTGAACTCTTGTGTAGAGGTAAAGGATACCGTTTTCTGTTGACATCTTGGGAACAACTGTTGCTGATGCTTCGTCGATTTCCCAAACAACCTCAGCCTTTGTACAGTCATAGTTCATATCGATTCTTGTAACACCGGGCTCGCTTGTGGGGTTGTTCTCAAGGAAACCTGCACCTGATTCTGAATAGTTGTTTTCGATAATGAATGAACGGCCGTAAGCAACGATTGAGTTTTCACTTACTGATTTGCCCTCTGTGAAAAGAGGAACCTGGTCAACAATTTCACCTGTCGGACGGTCATAAATAACGATGTTTACTTTGCCGTCAGCGTTGTCTGTGATAGCGCAAAGCTCTTTAACACCAATCTGCTTTGCTCCTTCACCTTCCTTATCGTATACGGGAACGTCAAGGAGTGTCGGAGTTGTACCCGAACCCTGATTGATAGCACCGGGCTTGAGTGTTGTTCCGCGGTCATAAGGAGTTCTCCATGTGTATGCGGGAAGTCCGTCAGCACCGATTTCGAAACGGTACATTGCTGTATCGGAAACGATGTAGATACCGTCATCGCAGATTGCGAATGTATTCTGGATTTCTTCGTTCTGGAGCTTGATCATCTTAACTTCGTCTGTCTCTGCATCGATATAGCCGATTTCACCGGGACGTGTAAGGAACCAGATGTTGCCCTCAAAGTCAGGCATAGCGTCTGTGATGTGTGAGCCTTCGGGAAGCTTATCATCAATATCCCATTCTTTTTCAATCTTCCATTCAGGTGTGCCTGATGATTCGTCGATGTAGTAAATCTGGATTACGTTGTCAGAGTTACCGATGATGGGTCTGTCTCCCTTGAGAAGGTGGCAGTAAGCACCGCCCGAAGTATCTGTTGAAATCGCAGCAAAGTTGAAAGTCTTGATAGCTTCAACTGTTGACGGACGCTGCGGAAGTCTTGTTTCAGCAAGAATTTCAAGTGTGTCAGCATCCAAAAGAAGAAGGCGGAAGCCAACAACATTACCGCTGATGCACATGATTCTGCCCTGAGAATCAAACATAAGTGTAGCAACAAGGCCGCCGAAAACGTTCATTGAACGTGACTTAACAACGGGATTGATGCCGAGAGGTCCCATGTAGTCATATGTATCTGTGTTGTAAGAGTCACCGTGCATACCGTTTGTTCCTTCGGGAGCAAGGTAGGGGTGCTGGGGAACACCGAGGTTGCCTTCATCCTCAAGGGGATTAGCAACAGCAGCTTCACCGTAGAAAGCAGGACAGGATTTACCAACCAAAGGCTGACGAATCTGACCGCCGGGGCTCAGAAACAGCATAAGAAATGCTGAAAGAGCAGATAAAATTTTCAAAAGAAATGGATTCATGATTTTTATCTCCTTTTCAATAGATTGTGGATATTATACCATATTTTTGCTTAAAAGCAATATAAATTAAGAAAATATTACATTTATGTGTATCTGTAAGTGAATGGTTGATTTTTTATTGATATGGGTGGTATAATCAACTTGTGCTACAGTATACACGAAATCAGGTGAGTATGAAGTGTTAAAAGGAACGGTGTTCAATATACAGAAATTCTGCATACACGACGGTGACGGCATCCGCACTTGTGTGTTTCTGAAAGGTTGTCCTCTTCGGTGCATATGGTGTCACAATCCCGAAAGTCTTGAGAAAACACCGATACTTTCCTTTAACAAAAACAAATGCTCATCCTGTGGAAGATGTCTTTCGGTATGCGACGGACGTACAATCGAGGACGGGATTCTTGAAATTGTACGTGAAAAATGTTCAGGTTGCGGGAAATGTACGAAAATCTGCCTTAACGATGCGAATGAAATTATCGGAAAAGAAATGACCGCTTCAGAGGTTATGGAAGAAGTTTTAAAAGATAAAATTTTTTACGATACATCGGGTGGCGGATTGACCGTTACGGGCGGTGAGCCGTCGTATCAGCCTGAATTCACCATGGAGCTTCTTCGTCTTGCCAAGGATGCGAAAATTTCTATTGCTGTGGAAACCTGCGGTATAGGTTCACGTGAATTTTATGAAAAGGCAGCAGACCTCGGCACCACATTTTTATATGATATAAAATGCATCGATCCCGAACGTCACCGTAAACTTACAGGCTCGGATAACGGGCATATTATGTCGAATCTTGCTTATCTTATGGACACAGGCTCAGATATTATTATCAGAATGCCGTTAGTCCCCGGTTGTAACGACAGCGACGAGGATATTGCAAGGCTTGCAGAGTTTCTCAATGTGAACAATGGGAAATACAGATACGCAGAGATTATGCCGTATCACACTCTCGGAATCGGAAAATCAGAAAAGCTTGGCACGACGGTTGCATATGCTAATGCCAACGCTACGGAAGAAGAAATATCACGTTGGTGCACGCTTTTCAATTCTTACGGTGCAGATGTGAGAGTATCAGAATAAAAGAGGTTTGTTTATGATAAGTTTAGCAAAGATTGATCCCTTTCTTTACGGATATTTTCTTGACGAGACCCTTGAACACGGCGAGAGGGTAGGTCTTGCGTTGTTCCATGCTGCGCAGAATATCGAAATCAGGTTTTCGGAAAAGATGCTCCCCGAAACCTCGTTTGAAACAAAGTACGGTACCTCATTCTATACTCCGTCCGAGGGTCTTCGCTTTGAAATTGATAATATCGAGAAACTTGCCGAGGAGTTTCCTGAGCATAAGGAAACTCTCAAAGAGTATATTGAGAAAATAAAAATATTCAGGAGCAAGTCACAAAGACTTAATTGTGAGCTTACCGATGCCCTTGACCGTTCTGGTGCCGAATGGGGTGGCGGTTGGGGCGGCCATTCCAACCCCGATTACGGAAGAATAGTTAATTTCGGCACAGAGTATATCCGCTCAGTTATTGCTGAAAACCGTGTTAAATATCCTGATGAGGATTGGTTTTATCGCTCCTGCTCTTATACTCTTGATGCGATAGATATTATCGGTGAAAGATACCGTGAAGAGGCACTTAAAAAAGCAGAAATTTGTGAAAATGAAGATGATAAAGCGTTTTTGATTCGTGTGGCGAAAGCGTTTGAATCAGTGCCCAAGAAGCCTGCTTATGATTTCACTTCGGCTATGTGCTCGTTTATGCTTATTTTCGCACTTGACGGAAGCGATTCTCCGGGCAGATTTGATCAGTATATGTATAATGCATATACAAAAACGGAAAATAAGGCAGAGGTAACAGATCTGCTTGACAGGCTGTGGGAGTATTTCCACAGTCACCGTTCCTGGAATCTTTGCATTTCGGGAAGCGATGAGAATTGGAAGGATGAAAGCAACGAGCTTACATATGAAATTCTTGCGATGGTGAGAAAGAAGGGTTATAACACACCGAATCTTACCTGCCGTGTTCACAAAAACACGCCCGAAAAACTCTGGAACGCTATAGCAGAAACACTTGCAATCGGAACAGGACTTCCTGCCTTGTACAACGATGATGTCGTTTGTACAGCACTTGAAAAAATCGGTATTACGCCTGAGGACAGTCACGATTATTGTATGAACGGTTGCAATCAGATAGATATTTTCGGAAAGAGCCATATGGGTCTTGAGGACGGCGAGGTTCTTTTCACAAAGTGTCTTGAGTTTGCCCTGCATAACGGTGTTGATGCAATGACAGGCGAACGGGTTTCGATTGAAACGGGTGATCCGAGAAAGTTTGAAACTTATGAGAGGTTTGAACGTGCCTTTACGGATCAGCTTGAGTTTGTGACATATAATTCCTGCAGCAGTGCAAATACCTGGCAACATCTCAGAGCTGTATTTGAACCGCACCCTCTTCGCTCCTGTCTTATTGCAGGATGTCTTGAAAAAGGTCGGGATTACAGAAACGGCGGACCTGTGTATAATCACGGTCAGATTTTGGCTGAGGGCATTGCCGATACGGGCGATAGCCTTTATGCTGTCAAAAAGCTTGTTTATGATGAAAAGAAGTATACAATGGCAGAGCTTATAGATGCGTTGAATGCGGATTTCGATGGTTACGAACAGCTTTATCACGATTTTAAGAATTGCGAAAAGTTCGGAAACGATATTGAAGAGGTCGACAGAGTAACTGCACGTGCCCTGAATCGGTTCTTTACGCTTCTCAAACGCAATCGAACCTACAGAGGCGGTATTTTTACAGGTGGATGCAGTACGTTCAACCGTGCAGCAGGCTACGGCCTTCGAACAGCTGCACTTCCGAACGGAAAACGTAAAGGCGAGCCTTTGCTTGCGGACAGTATAGCGGCAACTCCCGGACGGGATACCAACGGACCGACGGCACAGATCAAATCTGCACTCCGATATAACCATACCGATGCTTGCAGCGGATTCGTGTTTCAAAACAAATTTCCTAAAAATATGTTTAACAGCGAGAAAGGAAAAGCTTCTTTTATTGCACTTGCAAAATCATATTTTTCAGGTGGCGGACAGCAGTATACCATCACGGTTGTTTCGCCTGAAGAACTTCTTGATGCAAAAGAAAATCCTGAAAATCACCGCAACCTCATTGTCCGTGTCGGAGGTTACAGCGATTATTTTGTAAATCTGAGTGAAGAGCTTCAGGACAATGTCATTGAACGGACGTTTATGGGTATATAATGTGATTTTTATACAAAAATACAGTATTGAATAAAATTGTAGATTGTGCTATAATAGAAAAAACAAAGTAGCGAAAGAGGCGCATGAAAATGAATGAAGAAAAAACACGCTATCCGTTAATATTTGTTCACGGAATGTACGGTTGGGGAGATGCCGAAGGAATAAATAAAAAGGCACCGTATTGGGGCGGAACAACCGGCAGTATTGTCGAATATCTTACGGGTAAGGGTATCGAGTGTTATGCAACTTCTGAAGGCCCGATTTCAAGTGCATGGGATCAGGCTTGTGAGCTGTATGCTCAGCTGAAGGGAACAAGAGTTGATTACGGTGAACACCACTCTCGTGTTTACGGACATAAGCGTTTCGGCAGAACATATAAAAAACCGTTGTTTGAAAACTGGAGTGCTGAAAAGAAAGTTCATCTGATCGGCCATAGTTTCGGCGGTCATGTTATAAGACTTCTGACTTATCTTCTTGAAAACGGTGCACCCGATGAAATAGCATTGAACAGGGAAGATACTTCACCTCTGTTTTTGGGTGGACAAAAAGACCTTGTCTGCAGTGTGTCTGCTATCTGTTCACCGCTTAACGGTACGGATGCTTATCAATCAGTTAAGAGGTATCATCTTTTACCTGTGTTGAAGCTTGTTACGTTGAATTCTGCTGTGCTTTTAGGCCGAACAAAACTTCAGGGCGGAATGATTGATGTGCATCTTGAGCAAATGGGAGTTAATAAAACAGAGGAGATAAAAGATACAAAGAAGTTTATTCCTGTAATGAAGGACCTTTTCCTTTGCAAAGAAAGTATCGACTTTGATATGACAGACAAGGGAACAGAACAGTTGAACGGATTTGTAAAGAATGTTTCATCTGTGTATTATTTTTCATATCCTTATAATTTGTTAGAGAAAAATGAAAAGGGAAAATTAGTTCCCAAAAACACAAAAAATCCGCTGATGAAGTCAACGGCAAATCTTATGCTCAGAACAGACAAAGCGTTAAACAAAACTACAGTCGGAACCGACGGGTTGATCGATGTTGCATCTGCTATGCATCCTGCAAATGAACCGTATAAACCTTATGTTCCGAATGTACCGCTTGATTCAGGTATCTGGAATGTTATGCCGACAGGTAAAGGTGACCATGGCACACCGATCGGACTTTTTGCGGACAAAGAGGAAACACATAAGTTTTATAACGATATGGTCGATCTTCTTAGTAGTGTAGAAAGCAATGCCTGAAGAGTAACCATGTTGTCAAACTGAATAAAGATATGTCAAAATTAAAATCCGCAAGGCTTCAGCTTTGCGGATTTTGGCTCTGTTTTAATGAGTTAAATTGCGTATTTTAAAAGCTGACTGAATTGACATAAATCTTGAAATGTAATATAATCAAACCGTAAAAATTTCAGGGAGTGATATTGTGAAAAAGACAATCAAATCAGTTTTATCCTTGGTGCTTGCGTTGGTAATGGCGTTTTCAGTCTGCTCGGCAGCGTTCGCGGTGGAAGCTGTTGGTGAAAATGTCGGTTTTACCGACGAAGACTTTATTACAACAAAAGGCCGTAAGCTTGTTAACCGTAACGGTGACGAAATTCAGCTTAAAGGCGTCAACCTCGGTTCGTGGATGATATGGGAAGACTGGCTTTCTCCTTACGAAGAAGCTACAGACCACTATTCTGTTCTTACAACTCTTGAAGAGCGTTTCGGAAGAGAAGGTGCTTACGAGCTTTTCAATACTTATATGGACAACTGGATTACAGAATACGACCTTGACGAAATCAAAAAGATGGGATTCAACTGTGTCCGTGTTCCGTTCTGGTTCAGAAATTTCTATTATGACGACAACGGCACAAAAATCCTTGATGAAGACGGTGAATGGGATTTTTCTCGACTTGAATGGGTAGTTGAGGAATGCTCAGAGCGTGAGCTTTATGTTATCCTTGATATGCACGGTGCTGTCGGATACCACAGCGATGCTCCTCACAGTGGTAAGGGTCATTCCTGCGGATATTATGAAGATACCGAACAGGGCGAAAGATACCGTGTGCTTACCGATGAACTCTGGGCAGCAATTGCAACTAAGTTCGAAGGTAACCCTGCTGTTGCGATGTACGACCTTCTTAACGAGCCGATGTGCGATGTACCGTCAGGCGAGCTTGAAAGAAGAAAGAACAACACGATGGCTTACTCAAGGCTTTACGATGCAGTAAGAGCTGTTGATGAAGATCACGTTATTACAATGGAGTGCATATGGACAGCATTTGCTCTTCCGCAGGCATGGACTAAGGGATGGGATAACGTTGTTTATCAGGTTCATTTCTATAACAACTCAAACTTTATCTTCAATCTTTTTGCTTTCTTCACAAAGTTAGTTTATTTTGATGTTCCGATGTATATGGGTGAATTCTATCCGCACCAGAAAACAACATGGGAAAACTGCTTCAATACTCTCAATAATCTTGATTATAGCTGGACACTTTGGACTTACAAAGCAACAGGCCACGGAATGTGGAGCTCAGACTGGTGTATAAAGGGCAGTAAGGACGGCTTCCATCGTGCAAAGGTACAGACTGATTCTTACGAAGAAATCGCACGCAAGTGGGGCGAGTGTATCCGTACAGAGAATGGATTCCAGGATACAGGTCACTATGAAAATAATGTAAAAGGAAATCTTGTTACTGTCTGATAAGATGATAGTTAGCAATACTATTGAGGTGGATTATGAAGCAACCCTTAGCAACTAAAAGTGAAAAGCTATTCTCGTGGATTTTTTTGTTCCTTACGCTGGGAATAGTTGCGGGTATATTCTGGTTTAATTTTAACGGAAGAGTATTTTATAACTGTGATATGTATGCGGATGCTTTTGTTGCAAAACTGATGTGGACTGAAAAAACTCTTTTCCCGGAAAACTGGGTATTCGGAAATCAATTTTATATTGCGGCAACTCCGACATTAGCTGCTTTGATGTATGGTGTTTTGGGAGATTCATTTCTTGCACTGTCGTCAGCTTCGTGTATTATGACAATAGTAGTTTTGATTTCTTTTATTTACTGTATGAAAGAAGCAGTGGAAAAGAAATATATTCCGTTGGGAATGTTCTGCATAGTGGGTGCCTGCATAATTTGTACCGGTGCCTGTTCGGATTTTGAAGGCTGGCAGATTCTTTATACAATGGCAGGCTATTATGCTTTTTATCTTACCGGAATATTACTCACTATGGGTGTTTGGTTGAGATTAAAAAAATATAATAAAGTAAACCCGATAATGGTTATTGTTGTATTTGTTCTCAATTGTGCATTAGGAATGAATTCGTTAAGGCAGACTCTTATAAGCTGTTTGCCGCTTATAGGTTTTGAATTTCTTCTTTGTTTATCAGAAATGATTAAACGAAAAAAATGTTGTTCAGTTATTTCTGATAACTTGAAAAGAATTATGTATTCAACTGGAGTTTTGCTTTCTAATATTATAGGTGTTATTCTGATAAAATTGATTAATCCTAAGTGTGCTCCTATCATTGAACCCTTAAAACTGTCTTACCGTCCGGGTGAAGTGTTCAAAAATCTTATTGATACAGGTAAAGATATAGCATCTATACTCGGGTTTTCTGTTTATGACGAAGGCTTAAACAAGATTCCTTTGTTGATTGCAGCTGCTATTTTTCTGTTAATTGCAGTTGTAGCCATCATTAATATCTTAAAGGAAAAGGAAGAGACGCCTCTTACCTACCTTATTGCTTTTTCAGTTATCAGTCTTGCTTGTCTTGCTGTTACCGGAGTTTTCTTGTTAAGAACACGAGGCCTTTACTATTTTGTTTGGTATTTTTTACTTGCATGCTGTATAATTTATCTCGCAGGGAAACTCAAAAAACGGTTGGGTATATGGTTTTTGGTAATTGTTATGGTTTGTGGAACAACAAACTGCATTTACAGTTTCAAAAACGATTTTGTAAAGTATCAAGCAAGACACAGTATATATGAAAAAATTGCTCAGGAGCTTGTTGATGATGGCATTGAGTATATTTACGCGGGAATGAATTTTAAATTCAGCACAGCAACTTGTTCTAAAGATAAGATAATTCATAGTATAGTTTTTTGGGATTTTGAAAAAGAAACCGGTAGCTTTTGCTATCCTGTATGGTACATACAATCGTCAGAAGTGTTCGAACATACAAACGATGAATCTGCAGTATTTGCCATTTCTTCGAATGAGTGGCAGAAGCTGGAAGAAAAGACATCTGTAGAATATGTGGAAGAGTTTTCTTCGTGCCTTGAACTTTATAAGAGTTTTAAAGGCGAAGGTGACGAAATTCTGTATTTTTATTATATGAAAGAAGACGTCATAAGCGATTTTGGAGTGATAGCAAATGTCGAGGATCCGCACCGCAATCAGCTGGATTGATGACTTCGGCATAATACAAAAATAAAAAATCGGATAAGAGGTAATAATTATGGCTAAAAATAAAGATGCTGCACCTAAAAATGCACTCAAGCACCCGAATGCCATAGGAATCAAGGAAGGCTTAGGCTATACTCTTGGTGACATAGGTAACCTTTTGGTGCTTACATTTATTTCAACATTTCTCAAGGTTTTCTATACGGATACTCTTATGGCAGACCTTGGTGTTGACCCGGACAAGGTTTATAACGACATCACTGTTCTTTTCCTTGTTACAAGACTCTGGGACGCAATCAATGACCCGATGTGGGGACTTATTGTTGATGCAAGAAAGCCGACAAAGGAAGGAAAGTTCAGACCTTATCTGAAATGGCTTTCGATTCCGCTTTGTGTTTCAATGGCTGTCTGCTTCCTCGGAATCAACAAGTTCGTTAACAATTACATAGTTATTCTTATTTTTGCATACATTACATACACTTGCTTCGGTATGCTTTATACAGGTGTTAATATTCCTTACGGTTCGCTTGCGTCCGTTATTACGGACGACCCGAAGGGAAGAACACTTCTTTCAACCTTCCGTTCAATCGGCGGCGGTGTCGGCGGTGCAGTTGTTACTCTTCTCGGTCAGATGGTTGTTTACAACAAAGTTATTGACCCGAAAACTCAGGAAGAGGTTTCAGTTTTCAGCGGTGACAAAGCATTTGTATTTGCAGTTATTCTTGCTGCACTTGCAATCGCTTCTTATCTTTTCTGCTACAAATCGACAAAAGAACGTGTTAAGGTTCCTGATGTCAAGAAAAAGATTAATCTTAAGCGTACATACGGTCCTCTTTTCAAGAGCCTTCCGTTCATTACGGTCACAATTTCAGGTGTCCTCATCAGCGGACTTCTCCAGTACGGTTCATTTAACCAGTATCTTTTCAAAAACCACTTCGGTAACTCTGACCTTTCAATCATAAACACACTCTGCACATATGCACCGATGGCAATTATGATTCCGATTATGCCGAAGCTCGTTGAAAAATTCGGTAAGAAAGAAATCTGCGTTTTCGGTCTTTTCCTTTCATCTTTTGCAAGTATCTTCAATGCAGTTTTCCTTCCGAATGTAACAACGTATTTTGTTATGCAGGCAATCACAGGCTTCGGTTACTCATTTATGAGTATCACAAACTGGGCAATCGTTATGGATGTTATTGACTATAACGAGTACACAACAGGCGAGCACAGCGAAAGTGCAATTTATGCCGTTTACACATTCTCAAGAAAGCTTGGTCAGACCATCGCAGACTCAGGCGGAATGCAGCTTCTTAAGAAAACAGGTTACACAGATAAGGTTCGTAATACTGTTGCAACAAGTGTCGGCAGCTTCGGTCACAATATTTACAAGATGTGCACAATTGTTCCGGCTATTGTCTATACACTTATTCTCATCCTTACAATTATTTATCCTCTTTCAAAGAAGCGTCTTGAGCCTATTCAGGCTGAGCTTATGAAGAGAAGGGCAGAGGTTGACGAAAAATTAAAAGAGCTTGAAGCTATATAAAATTAACTCGGATAAGAACAAAATCTTATCCGAGTTTTATTTTTATCTGGATTTGAATGTCATCGGCATTTCCGTTGTGCCGAGAGCTTTTCTGACAACTTTCATCAATATGGGTTTTGCTTTACCGCTCTTTTTTATGAACGGACTCTGATCGGCATTTTTTGCTATGAAATCAACAAAAGACGGAGTGCCTTTAAACTGAAGCTTGACTTCTTTCTCGCCAAAAGTGAATTCTATGTACTGGGTTGAAAGTGTGTTGATCGGCTTTACAACTGCATTGAGCTTTCCGTCTTTCATAAAAGCGTATGCCCATATTTTGTACTGATATCCTTTGATACTGCACTCCGAAAAACGCGGCTCGCCGTCAAGTCCGCAGTTGATAACAACTTCGTCTTCTTCCTCTTTCCATTTTACTGTAAACACATCGTCTGTTACCTCAAATGAAACTTCATCAAGATTTGATTTCGGTCTTTTCGCAAAGCTTGAAGTAAGAGAACGCGGTATAAGACTTGCAGGGAATATTATTTTAGCAAGAACATCTGAAACTGAAGTGAGATAAAACTTTCTGCCTGTCGGAATTTTGGGAAGTTTATCACATTTCACAGGCTTTTTGTTAAGGCTTTCAAGATGTATCTGAAGCTTTTTATCCCATTCACTGCCGCAGGTTTCGCAGAATGCATTTGGCAGGATTTTTTCGAAAGGCGTTGTAAAATCGCCGTCGTTTACGCAACTGTTGAAGCTTGCAACAACAGCATTGTATTCGGGAATATATGTTACTCTCTGACCGAACATACCGTCCATACTGAACCGATCGTTAAAAATCCAGAACAGGTAACCGTAACCGTTGTCTTTGCCGTTTTTGTGTGCTACCTGAACACTCGTTGCTTCTTTTGTCCACCATTCAGGTATAATCTGTTCACCGTTCCATTTGCCGCCATCAGCATAGCACTGACAGATTTTTGCGAGGTCGCGGAGCTTGAGATAACACCCTGTGCCACCGATATTTTCACCTGGAAAGTTTGTTTCCCAGAATGGTTTTTCAATTCCGAGAGGCTCAAAGAGGCGGGGTGTAAGGTAATCGACAAGGTTCATTCCCGAAACCTTCTGAACAGCCGCAGCTGCTACGTGTGCATCGTTGTTACTGTATAAAAATCCTCGTCCTGTTTTTCTGAACGGAGCTTCCATAAACATTCTGACATAGTCACCCGTCATATCCTGAGTAAAGCTGAATTCCTTGTTGCTCTGCATCGTGAGAACATGGCGAAGGGTAAGTCTGTCCCATTCATCATCTTGGTTATGGTGGAATTCACTGAATATATCTGTGATTTTAGAGTCAAGTGAAAGCAGACCTTCATCAATCGCAAAACCAACAGCGGTTGAAACAATCGATTTTGTGACAGAAAAAAGTGTGTGTGGCATATCCGCAGAATACGGATATACGTAATTTTCAAAGACGGTTTCTCCGTCCTTAAGCATAATAAGAGCATGGTTTTCAATGTTGTATTTTTCAAGCTCCTTGTAAAATTCATAAACAGCTTTTGATGAAATTTTTGTTTTTACATCCATAATCTGCCTCCGTGAAAGTTTGTATTTCTATTATAGCACTTTGTGTGGATTTGACAAGAGGTGGCTTTAATATGGCTATTGCGACCATTTTGTTGCCTATGAAGTAAGGTGAGGATATAATTAAAAAGGATATAACGATATGTTCCGCTACTGTGAGAAAAAGAACAAATATTTGTAATGCTTGATTAAATCGGAATCGGCTGCTGCCTCATTCGTCGCTTATGCTTCGCAGAAGTGTTGTATTCTGCAAAAACTAAACACACCGATGAATTCGGGTTTGTTGAACAAATTTCAAATTATTATTGTAGGGGACGACGTCCTCGACGTCCCGTCAGAAATGTGCAAAATGTCGGGCAGATGATATCTGCCCCTACGAACCCTGTTTTAGTTAACTGCGTAGGGACGGGCGTCCTCGACCGTCCGTTAATTCAGCGTAATCTGCGGACCGTCCGGGAGGCCGGTCCCTACGAGCACAGAGTCAGATTGTGCAAAA
>JAZRNR010000164.1:0-15111 GCA_045648305.1 Acutalibacteraceae bacterium | reverse complement strand
ATAATACGGTGTCATTTTGAACAGATTGATTATATCTTCGTTTGTTTCAAGGGTTATTGTATTGTTTGTTTTAACAAAATCAATTTTCTCAAATCCTGCAGGTGTTTCTTCGTTAACCTCGTTTTTGTACGGATTCTCATAAATTGCACTTTTGAGACCCATAAGATGATTTTCAAGAGGAAAGGCTTTGATGAATACGCCTCCCCTTTTAAGAATACGGTGCACCTCTTCCTCTGCATACGGAGCGAAAACACAAACTGCAATATCACAGCTTTCATCGGGCATCGGAATATCCGAGGTGCTTGCAACAGCAAGCTTTAAATCTTTACATCTTTTTGAGCCTGCAATGAGTGCCTGCTTTGAAATATCAATACCGAAGACGGACGGATTGTTTCCGTTTTCAGAAAGACTTTCAAAAAGCTGCGAAGTATACCAACACTCTCCGCAGCCCAGATCTATAAGCGTTGTTTCTTCTTTTGCTGTTTTCAAAACTGCATTGATAAGTCCTTTGCAAAGGTCATTGTAGAAGCCTTTTTCAAGGAAATCCTGTCTTGCTTTAACCATAAGCGTATCGTCGCCGTGACGCTTTTTTGAAGATTTCTGCGACTGCAGAAGATTGACATAACCCTGCTTCGCCTTATCAAAACAATGATTTTTTTCGCATCGGTATGTTCTGCCTTCATCTGCAAGTACACCACCGCATACGGGACAACTGAAATTTATTTTCAATTAAACCACTACCTTAAATTAGCCTCCCATCGGGAAGCTAACGGTTATTTATTCTCATTAAGTATTTTTTCGGGCGATTCACTCCATGGAGCATCAATCGGCTCTGCCTGAATTTTCTCAGGTGCTGCCCAATGAACGGCATTTGTTATGACAGTCTGAATATCTTTGTTGTGGAAGGTCGGACTTGTTTCGTGACCAGGCTGGAAGTAGAACACTTTACCGAGGCCTCTGTTCCAACAGCAACCTGAACGGAACACTTCTCCTCCACCGAACCAGCCGAGGAAAACAAGCTCGTCAGGCTGAGGAATATCGAAACGTTCACCGTACATTTCCTCAACATCAAGATATATAAACTCACCGATACCCTTTGCAATCGGGTGATTCGGGTTAATGTTCCAGATTCTTTCTCTGTCGCCCTCGCGCCATTTAAGAGAACAGGTTGTTCCCATAAGACGCTGGAAAATCTTTGAATAATGAGCAGAGTGAAGAAGGATTATACCCATACCTCTGAGCACTCTGTCCTGAATTTTTGATACAAGCTCGTCAGGTACATCTGCGTGACCGCAATGTGCCCACCAGATAAGCACATCAGTATTGTCAAGCACCTCATCGGGAAGACCGCACTCGGGTTCATCCTGAGTTGCACATCTTATATTAAGTTCCTCATCTTTACCGAGGAAACCTGCGATACAGGCATTTATTCCGTCAGGATAGACCTTGATTACAGCTTCGTCAGACTTATCCTGAATATGTTCGTTCCATACTGTTACATTAATCATAAAAATGCACCTCCGTGTAAAAATAGTATCATATTTTACCTGATTTTTCAATAGTTTTTCTCTTCTGCATTGACTTTGGTTTTCTTAAATTGTAAAATAAACGCAGGAGTTGATATTATGGCAAATATTCTTAATAAAATTATCCGAAAAGCAATCGGTATTTTCGAAGGCGGTCTTTCGCAGGAGCAGGCACAGTGGGCACAGGAAGCCTACGATGTTCCCGAAAGTGCAAAAGCTGATTTACGTCAGCTTGCTGCTGAGGGTATTGTTATGCTCAAAAACGACTGCACACTTCCCCTTTCCGGCAAGAAGGTTGCTGTTTTTGGCAGATGTCAGTACGACTATTTTTACTGCGGATACGGTAGCGGCGGCGATGTAAACATCCCTTATAAGGTCAGTCTTTCGGAAGCTTTACATAATCAGAATGAAATAATCATTAACAAGGATATTGATAATTACTACCGTGAAATGTCAGAAAAGAATCCTCCCGACGAGGGATACTGGGGACATTGGCCGTTCCATTTCCCTGAGTTTGTTCCTGACGAAAAGCTTGTAAAAGCTGCTGCAAAGGAATCGGATGCAGCTGTTGTTATAATCGGACGTGCCGCAGGTGAAGACAGAGAAAACAAGCTTGAAAAAGGAAGCTACTATCTTACCGATGACGAAATAAGCCTCCTTGATACTGTTACATCGAGCTTCGTGAAAACAATCGTTGTTCTTGATTGCGGTAACATTATCGATATGAAGAGAATTGATTCATACGGAAGTAAGATTTCTGCGATTCTTTATGCTTTTCAGGGCGGTATGGAAAGCGGTAACGCTCTCTGCGATGTTCTTTCAGGTAAGGTTAATCCATGTGCGAAGCTTACCGACACAATCACCTACGATTACAGCGACTATCCGAGCGCTGAAAGCTTCGGCGGCAAAGCATATAACAACTACACTGAAGATATTTTTGTAGGTTACAGATATTTCGAAACATTTGCTCCCGAGAAGGTACTTTATCCTTTCGGTTTCGGTCTTAGCTATACTTCTTTTGAAACAGAAATTGAAAGCTTCAGATGCGACACAACAATGGTATGGCTTTCAGTCAAGGTTACAAACACAGGCAAAACAAGCGGCAAAGAAATTGTCCAGATTTACTGCGACCTTCCTGCTGGCAAAACTTCAACTGCCAAAAGGGTTCTTTGCGACTTTGCAAAGACAGAATTACTCAATCCCGGTGAAAGTTGTATTCTTGATTTCAATTTCTCACTTTATAAGGTTTCCTCTTATGATGACAAGGGTGATACAGGATTTAAAAACGCTTATGTTCTTCTTGAAGGTGATTACAGATTTTTTGCTTCCGATAATGTCCGTAGAGGTATTGAAGCGGGCGTTCACAGCCTTAAAGAAAACGTTTGTCTCAGAAGACTTGAACCCGTTTGTGAGGTCAAAAAGAGTTTTGACAGAATGACAAGAACCGCAGACGGCAACCTTTCAAAGGAAAAAGTTCCCGTTAACAAGATTAACCTCAAAGACCGTGTTCTTGAAAACCTACCTGAAGCTCTGCCCCATTCAGTTAACAAGGGATACAAGCTTTCTGATGTTAAAAGCGGAAAAATCACAATGGACGAATTTGTTTCTCAGCTCAATCTTGAGGAGCTTGAGGCTATCACACGCGGTGATTACACGATGCACAGTCCTCTCGGCACAAGCGGAAACGCGGGTGTTTTCGGTGGGGTACTCCCCTCTTTGAGAGAAAAAGGTGTTCCGCCACTCAGCACAACCGACGGACCTGCAGGCATCCGAGTGACAAAGAAACGTTCACTTCTTCCGACAGGTGCCTGTATGGCGGCTTCATGGAATTCAGAGCTTATTGAAAAGGTTTATTCCTTCGTCGCTGAAGAAATGAAGGAATGCGGTTCCGATATTCTTCTTGCACCCGGTATGAATATTCACAGAAATCCCCTTTGCGGAAGAAACTTTGAATATTTCTCCGAAGATCCCGTCGTAAGCGGTAAATGTGCGGCAGCGGTTGTAAGAGGTGTACAGTCAATGGGTGCAAGTGCTTGCCCGAAGCATTTTGCCTGCAACAATCAGGAGGTTAACCGAAACAAAAACGATTCGAGAGTAAGTGAAAAAGCACTTCGCGAAATTTACCTCAAGCCGTTCGAAATCGTTGTCAAAGAATCCTCACCGAAGAACATTATGACATCGTACAACAAGGTTAACTCTGTGTACAGCTACAATAACTATGATATGGTTACAACCGTACTTCGCGGTGAATGGGGTTACACGGGAAATGTTATGACAGACTGGTGGACAAAGCACGTGAAGAGTCCCGAATTCCGCGGTCTTCGCGATAACGCTTACCGTGTCCGTGCTCAGGTTGACGTGCTTATGCCCGGTGTCAACGGCAGATTCGGCTCAACAAAGCATCCCGATCGTACCCTTTTTGAGAAGCTTGACAAGCCGGACGGAATCACTCTCGGCGAAGTTCAGAGAAGTGCAAAGAATGTTCTTAATCTTTGTCTTGATTATATTGATTAAGCAGTAATATAAAAACAACCAAAACATACGTTTTTTCGGTTATACTTTTTTTGCTAACATTCTCCGTCTGTATACCATAAAGTCAATACAAGTTTATAACAGATAAAACATATTTAAATTTTGACAAAAAGCTTCTTCTATGCTATAATTAAATAAAAAAACGAGGTGTCAGATATGGCAATTATTGCAATTCTCAGCGACATTCCCCTTTACGTCGCACAGTTTATTTCAGAGCTTACGGGTGCTGATATGTCAGGCTTTGTTGACGGTTTCAACAGTATCTTCGCAGGTATTCTTGAAGCAATCGAAGGCTTGCTTGCATAAAAAATGCTTAATACGAAACAAGAGATGCTTGATTCAGGCGTCTCTTTTTCAATTTTAATACAACAATAAGAAAGAAAACAAAATTTGTTCCGGGTCATGTGTTTACATACGGTTCGTTTTGTGTTATACTACGTGATATTCTCAGGTGGTGATTAAATGACAACAAAAAATAATATTAACAAGCGGTGGTTTTACCTTGCTACGGGTGTATTCACGATGCTCTTTTCGGGTGTGCTCTACGCATGGTCAATCCTTAAGATTCCGTTTAAAGAGTCTTTCGGTTGGAGTGATTCCGTTCTCGCTTTCAACTTCACACTGACAATGTGCTTCTTCTGCCTTGGTGCTTTTTTCGGCAGCCTTATCTGTAAAAAGATAGGCCCGAAAATCACTCTTTTTATTGCAGGTGCACTTGTTGCAGTCGGATTTATTTCGACAGGACTTCTTAAGGAAAACTTACCGTATCTTATTTATCTCACATATGCAATTCTTGCCGGTACGGGTATCGGAATTTCCTACAACGTTGTTGTTTCAACAGTTTGCTCGTGGTTTCCGGACAAAAAAGGCTTCTGTTCAGGCTGTCTTATGATGGGATTCGGAATCAGCACTCTTTTACTCGGTAACGTTATCAGCATTCTTTTTGAAAATCCCGCTTTTGGTTGGAGTAAAACGTACACTCTTATCGGTGCGGTTATCGGTGCTGTTCTTATTGTAGCAGGCATCATTCTTCAGCTTCCGTCAAAAGATGTTGTTTTCCCTGTTACAAAGGCAAGAAAAAGCATAAGTAAGGAATCTTTTGAAGTCCGTGATTTTTCAACGGCAGAAATGCTTAAAAGCTTCACTTTCTGGCGAGCTTTTGCATTTATGGCGTTCATCACAGCTGTCGGTAATTCAGTAATCAGCTTTGCACGAGACCTTGTTATTTCCGTTGATGCAACACCTGCACTTGCCACTACCCTTGTCGGTGTGCTTTCGGTTTGCAACGGATTCGGCAGAATTCTTACAGGTGCTGTTTACGACGCTCTCGGCAGACGCACAACTATGCTTGCAGCAAACATACTTACGATTTTCGCAGCAGGCATTACACTTCTTGCCGTTATGATTCACTCACTTCCCGTATGTATCATCGGTCTTTGCCTTACAGGACTTTCCTATGGTTCTTGTCCTACAATGACCTCGGCTTTTACCGCTTCGTTCTACGGACAGAAATATTTTTCAGTCAATTACAGTCTGACAAATTTCAACCTTATTATTGCGGCATTTATTGCAAACTTTTCAAACAGTCTGCTCATTTCAAGCGGCGGATATACAGCTCCGTTTGTTATGCTTTTGATCCTTGCCGTTTGTGCATTGGGACTTAACGTTTCGATTAAAAAGCCGTAATAATTCGGCAAAAAACTCTTGCATTATTTAATTGTATATGATAAAATATCAGGAGTTAATGCGATGAAAAAGAGAGTATGCATCCCGATTCATTCAGAGAGAGCGGTCATCAGCTGAAAGACTGCTTATGCGTAAGGTTGCAGAAGTTCACTTTGGAGCAGCTCGGCTGAAGCTTGTGTTGTAGGCCGTGACGGTTCACCTCCGTTAAAGGGTGCAGGAGTGTTTGCTTCAGGCAAAAATTAAGGGTGGTACCGCGGAGTTTATAATTTACGACTTCGTCCCTTTTTCGGGACGGAGTCTTTTTTTATTTTTCGTCTCAACTCTAAACTAAGATATAAGAAAGGTGAAAAACATGAAACAGCAGCTTGAAAACATCAAAGCTCAGGCAATTGAAATGGTTGCCAACGCTCAGGACCGTGCTGAACTTGACGCTGCACGTGTTAAGTTCCTCGGCAAAAAAGGTGAGCTTACTGCTATTCTCAAGCAGATGGGTAAGCTTACTCCCGAAGAAAGACCTGTTATGGGTCAGCTTGCTAATGAAGTAAGAAGCTACATTGAAAATCTTATTACAGAAGCAACAGAAAAAGTTAAGAAAATCGAAATGGAAAAGGCTCTCGAAAAAGAGACTCTTGACGTTACAATCCCCGGTAAGCCGAACACAATCGGACACAAGCATCCGCTTTCAATCGTTCTTGACGAGGTTAAGGACATCTTCTTCGGCATGGGATTCAACATTGCAACAGGTCCTGAGGTTGAGTGGGATTACTACAACTTTGAAGCACTCAACATCCCGAAGGATCATCCTGCACGTGACACTCAGGACACATTCTACATCACAGAGAATATGCTTCTCCGTACACAGACTTCTCCGATGCAGATCCGTGTTATGGAAAAGGAGCAGCCGCCTATCCGTATCATCGCACCCGGCCGTGTTTTCCGTTCAGACGCAGTTGACGCAACACACTCTCCCCTTTTCCATCAGATCGAGGGTCTTGTTGTAGACAAGGGTATTACAATGGGCGATCTCAAGGGTTGTCTTGAAACTTTTGCTAAACAGCTTTACGGTGAGAATACTAAGATCAGACTCCGTCCTCACCACTTCCCGTTCACAGAGCCTTCATGCGAAATCGACGTTTCCTGCTTCCGTTGCGGCGGTAAGGGCTGTCCGATGTGTAAGGGCGAAGGTTGGATTGAAATCCTCGGTGGCGGTATGGTTCATCCGAAGGTTCTCAAGACAGGCGGTATTGACCCCGAAGTTTACAGCGGTTTCGCTTTCGGTATGGGTCTTGAAAGACTTGTTATGTTCAGATTCAACATTGATGATATGCGTCTTTTGTATGAAAACGACGTAAGATTTCTCAGCCAGTTTTAAGGAGGTGCTTTAAAGATGATTTTATCAAAGAAATGGGTCAAGGATTACGTTGACTTTAACGCTACAGACAAAGAATTTGCCGATGAAATGACTCTTTCAGGCTCCAAGGTTGAGGCTTTTGAAGTTGAAGGAGCAGAGCTTAAGAATATCGTTGTCGGTCACATTGAGGCTATTGAGCATCATCCCGACGCTGACACACTCTGGGTTTGTCAGCTTGATGTCGGCAAGGAAGAAAACGTACAGATCGTTACAAGTGCACAGAACCTCAAGGTCGGCGATTACGTTCCCGCTGCTCTTCACAAGTCTGTTGTTGCAGGCGGTCATAAGATTGAAAAAGGCA
The DNA here is from genome assembly GCA_045648305.1 of Acutalibacteraceae bacterium. Taxonomy (GTDB): domain Bacteria; phylum Bacillota; class Clostridia; order Oscillospirales; family Acutalibacteraceae; genus CAG-488. Next base: position 7,655 of record JAZRNR010000164.1, on the reverse strand, counting down.
AGCTCCGCGGTGTTGCAAGCTACGGTATGATGTGTTCCGTTGCTGAGCTCGGCCTTACAGTTCACGATTTCCCGTATGCAATTGAAGACGGTATCTTCGTTCTCGGTGACGACTGTCAGAAGGTTGTCGGCATGGATATCCGTGAAGCAATCGGTCTTACAGATACAGTTACAGAATTTGAAATCACATCTAACCGTCCCGACTGTCTTTCAGTTATCGGTCTTGCAAGAGAGGCTGCTGCTACATTCAAGACAGAGCTCAAGGTAAACGAGCCTGTTGTTAATCCGGGTCACGGTGACGTTAACGATATGCTTAAGGTTCAGATTGACGAGCCTTCAAAGTGCTACCGTTACGTTGGTGCTGTTGTTGAAAACGTACGTGTTAAGCCCTCTCCTCTCTGGATGAGAGAAAGACTCCGTGCAAGCGGTGTTCGTGCAATCAACAACATCGTTGATATTACAAACTACGTTATGCTTGAGTACGGTCAGCCGATGCACGCTTTCGACCTTCGTTACCTTGAAGGCAATCAGGTTATCGTAAGAAACGCACAGGCAGGCGAAACAATCACAACTCTTGACGGTGAAGAAAGATCTCTTTCAGAAGATATGCTCGTTATCGCTGACTCTAAGAAGCCCGTTGCTGTTGCAGGTGTTATGGGCGGCGAATACAGCGGTATTATGGACGATACAACAACAATCGTATTCGAATCAGCTTGCTTCAACGGTCCTTCAGTAAGAAGAACAGCAAAGGCTCTCGGTATGAGAACTGAAGCTTCTTCAAGATACGAGAAGGAACTCAATCCTTACTCATGCCTTACTTGTCTTAACAGAGCTCTTGAGCTTATTCAGCTTCTTGATGCAGGTGACGTTGTAAACGGCGTTGTTGACTGCAATAAGGTTACAAAAGAGCAGACTGTTCTTGATTTCGAGCCCGAATGGGTAAACAGCTTTATCGGCATCAACGTTTCTGCAGAAGATCAGATCAAGATGCTCGAAGCTATCGATTTTGAAGTTAAGGACGGCAAGATTTACGTTCCGTATTTCAGAAACGACATTGAGCACAAGGCTGACGTTGCTGAAGAAATCGCAAGATTCTACGGCTATGCAAACATCCCGAACAGTCCTCTCCGCGGTGAAGCAAAAGCAAAGCTTACACCCGCTCAGGTGCTTACAAAGCTTGTTGATTCAACACTTCTTTCCTGCGGTCTTACAGAAATCTGCACATACTCATTCGTAAGCCCGAAGACACTTGATAAGATCCGTGTTCCCGAGGATAGCGAGCTTCGCAAGCTTGTTGTTATCTCTAACCCGCTTGGTGAAGAAACAAGCGTTATGAGAACAACATCTATCCCCTCAATGCTTGAAGTTCTTGCAAGAAACTACAACAACCGTAACCTTGAAGCTGCACTCTATGAGATTTCAACAGAGTACATCAGCCGTGGTACAGAAGAGCTTCCGTACGAGAAGCAGTCTGCTGTTATCGGTATGTACGGTAAGAACGCTGACTTCTACACACTCAAGGGAACTGTTGAAGAGCTGCTTTCAAAGGTTGGTCTTACAGATTACGACGTTGTTCCCGTTAATGACAATCCGACATTCCATCCCGGCCGTTGTGCAAAGCTTATTGCAGGCGATAAGGAACTTGCAGTTCTTGGTGAAATTCATCCGATTGTTAACGAAAACTACGGCTTCAACACAAGAGTTTACGTTGCAAGCGTAAGCCTTGAAGTTATTGCTGAATTCAGAAATGCAACAAAGACATACACACCGCTTCCGAAGTTCCCTGCTTCAACACGCGACCTTGCTTTCGTTTGTGAAAAGAGTCTTACAGTTCTTACTCTTGAAAAGGCTATCACTAAGGCTGTCGGTGCAATCCTTGAAGATATCACATTGTTTGATATTTATGAAGGTTCACAGATTCCTGAGGGTATGAAGAGTGTTGCTTTCAACCTTAAGCTTCGTTCTAAGGATCATACTCTTAACGATGAAGAAGCTGACTCAGCTGTTAAGCGTGCAATCAAGGCTCTTGAAGAGCTTGGAATCACACTCAGAAGCTAAAAATTTTACATTTACTTAATATTTAACACTTGTTATATCATAAAAGATAGTATATAATTATTGTATCATCACTCGGAGGTGTTTTCCCATGACAGATAAAACCATACAGTTCTCAATCAGAGAAGATCACGAACGCGAAATGAAACAGACATTGAGCGTCGTATATAACGCCCTGAATGAAAAAGGATATAATCCCGTAAGTCAGATCGTCGGCTACATTCTTTCAGAGGATCCGACTTATATCACCACGCACAACAATGCAAGAAGCCTTATCCGCAGAATCGACCGTGATGAGCTTCTTCAGTCGCTGGTTAAAAACTATCTTAAAGACTAAGAAAGGAAGAAGATTCCTATGGCTAAGAAAAGCAACAAGTTCCTTGAATACCGTGGCAAGCCCCTCGTTCGTTGCGGTAACACAATTTACTACGGCAATATGAACGATCCGTATGTTATTATGCTTCAGATCACAAGCACAAAGACATTCAACGATATGGAAGTTGCCGACAGAGTGCTTATTCAGCTTCTCAACACCGATCCCGATTGCCGTCCGAGAGACCGCATTGTTAAAAAGAGCGAGAAAAAAGGCCTTTACAATGCAATGGATATCGGAACAATCTGGCTTGAGAGAGCTCTCGAAAAAGGAACAGCTTAAAAGAATTAAACCTGTGTCAATCCGACACAGGTTTTTCTTTATCCTTTTATTTAATTTCAACTCTGAACGGTTTTGCGGGAAGTCCACCCTCATTATAAAGATTGACCTCGTGATACGGTGTCCACGCAAACTCAACGCATAGGTGTTTTTTCTCCCATGCGCAGTCAGTTTTAAGTGTAAGTGTATTACCTTCAATCGAACAGGACTTCATTTTTATTACACCGTCTTCACTGATTATTCTCATTGCATTGAGTGCACCACCGCTGATAATCAATTCTTCACAGTCTGCAAAGTGAAGAATTATGTTATTACCCTGTAGCTCTGCCTTATCTGCATACGGAGCATCACAGACAACATCCTTACCGTATACTTTACCAAGAGCCTTAAGAGCAAGTCTGTAACCGACATCGTGCTTGTTTTTCGGGTGAATATCCTGTTTCATTCCGATATCAGGAACAGATACCATATAAGCATCTTTAACCGTTTTTTCAACGATCTCCTGCTGATGACGGAGTTTAGGATAAGCCTTGCCGGGTTCAAACGGAGCAATCTGTACAAAAAGGAACGGAAATTCATCGTTCCAATAGCTTCTCCAACGTTCAATCATCCTTGAGAAAAGCCTGGAATAAATATCTGCTCTGTTTTCATCACTCTCACCCTGGTACCAGATTACACCTTTGACATTATATCCGATAATCTTTTTAAGCATTGTTGAATAAAGACCTGCAGGACGTTGGAACGACTGCCAGCCGAATCCGATATCCTTCGGACGAAAAGCGTTAACAACCGTACAGGAAAGCTGAACCAGTTTATTTTCACCGTAGCCGTAAAGAAGCATATCATTAACCCAACGAGTAAACTTCACGTTTGAAACACGGCGATTGCGGTATTCTTTATCCGCATAATCAGGAGAAAGATTTTCAATTTTTTCGTAATCATCACAATATACACGAAGCTCAGGGTCAGATTTAAGTGTTTCCATATCCATCCAAGCACTTGCAGACGTACCGCCCCAGTTACAGCCAAGAATCGCAACAGGCACACCTAATTCAGCACGAAGGTGCTTTGCATGATAATAACCTGCCGCTGAGAAACACCACAGATTTTCTCTGTTAGCCTTATGCCATTTATTGAATCCGTTTTTTTCCTTGAAGCCTTCGTGTTCCTCACCGAAGAATGAATACTGCGGTACGTTATAAAAACGAAGGTGCTCGTCCTCGCAGTATATCTTTTCATACTCAAAAATCTCTTCGTATTTCATAAGAAATTCCATGTTGCTCTGTCCGCCTGCGAGCCAGACTTCACCGATATCGATGTTTTTAAACGGTCTTGTCTCCCCTGTTGAGCTTTCGATTCTGAAATCGACATTTTCCACTGCCTCCTGTGCAGGAAGCGAAACCTGAAAATCTCCTTTTTTGACATCGGTTTCAAAAACCAGCACGTTGTCAAGATAAAAATATAAGGTCTGATCAGCTTGTGCAACACCGAAAACATTAATCGGCTTATGGCGTTGGAAAACCATATTGTCCTGAAATACATCCGCTAAAATAAACATATGACTCACCTCATAAGTGATTTTTTACATTTTATCATAATAATGAATTTAATTAAATAGTAAAACTTGAATATTGGATTAATTTATAATATAATTTTTGAGTGTTAGCTATGTAAATTCGGGTTTGTCGGGGTGTTTGATTTCGCACAATCTATCTCTGTGTTCGTAGGGATGGGCCTCCCGGACCATCCGCAGATTCTACTGAAATAACGGACGGTCGAGGACGTCCGTCCCTACGCAGTTGACTAAAACAGGATTCGTAGGGGCGATTCACGAATCGACCACTAAATCACATATCAAATTTTAAAGGGACATCGAGTACGTCGTCCCCTACAATGATAATTTGAAATTTGCTATACAAATCCGAATTTATCGGATATTTTAATTGTTTGGAAGTGTAAAATGAAAAAAATTAATTCAATTAACCTTATGTTTACATTTGCAGGGTGTTTCCTTGGTGCAGGTTATGTTTCCGGTCAGGAGCTTTGGCAATTCTTCGGTTCTTTCGGTAAAGTAGGAATTATCGGAATGGCTGTTGCGGCTATACTGCTTTCAGCTTTCGGCATAATCCTAACCCGATACGTACAGCTGACAGGCATCAGCGACATGGACAAGGTTGTCATAAAAAAAGACAATAAATTTTTACGAGGCATCTTCGTTGCCTTGGAAGTGTTTTTCCTTTTCGGTGTGTTTGTAATTATGACCGCCGGTGTCGGTGCAATGCTCAATCAGGTTTTCGGTCTTCATCCGTTAATAGGATCAGGAATCTTTGGTCTTCTCGTAGCATTAACTGCTGTATTCGGAATGAACGGAATGGTTACGGCTTTCTCGGTTACCGTGCCTGCACTCGTTATTATGTCTGCAGTAATATTTACGGTTTCAGGGTTTAAAAACGGTTTTTCGAATATTAATTTCGAAATAAGTACAAACTCGAATCCCCTGCTTCAAAACTGGATAATTTCCGCAATCGTATTCGTTTCTTATAATCTTTTCGCTTCAATCGGCATACTGACACCTATAGGAAAAGCTGTCGCAAAAAAATCCACTCTTTACACGGGAATTATCGGCGGAGGTGTTTTGCTTCTTTTGATTGCCCTCGGAATTATGCTCACAATGGCAATGACTCCCGAATCAATCACCGCACAGTTACCTATGCTTGCAGCTGCACAGAATATAAGCAAGACTTTTACTTTTATCTTTGCTTTTCTGCTTTTCGGCGGAATGTTCGGCACATCGGTTTCGAGCGTTTTTGCGATTGATGAGTTTGCAAAAGCGAGGTTTAAAATCAGCAAAAAAGGTTCGGTTGCGTTGATTCTGTGTCTTTCGGTTTCATCGTTTATCGGAAGCATATTCGGATTTGACAAGCTGATCGGTATTGTTTATCCCATCTGCGGCTATCTCGGTGTTGCTGCATTGGTGCTGATTGTGGTGAATTTTGTGAGGATAAAAAAGCAGTAATAATACAACTCTTTGCAAATTACACCTTATCCGTCACTTCGTGACACCTTCTCCTCGAGGAGAAGGCTTAATCGTTCTAAATTTAATAAGGAGCTGTAAAAATCATTTTACAGCTCCTTTTATTAATTTTATAGTTTTTCAATTTTACCGACTGAATATTGCAGAATTTGCAATGCATCTGTCGAGTTTATCTTTCCGTTTTTATCAACATCTCCTGCAGTAAATGCGTTACCTGTCAGTTTTGTTTTGCCTACTGAATGTTGCAGGCAAACAAGAGCATCTGATGAGTTGATTTTACCGTCATTATTCGGATCACCTACAGCATTTGAGTCAGTTGTTTTAAAATGAATTGTTGCATTAAGTAACGATTCGTTATCTTCACCTATGCTAATTTGATTCCATTCTTCTTGCGTACCGTTATAGTATACATCGGTAATACTGTCGGAATAAAAGAATGCGCCTGTTCCGATTGACTTAACAGTGTTTGGGATTGTTATGTTTGTGAGATTTGTACAAGCAGAGAATGCCCAAGCATCAATAGTCGTTATATAGTTTGGAATCGTTATGCTTATAAGCGCGTTACAATCATAGAAAGCAAAATTTTCTATTTCAGTGACACTGTCGGGGATTATTATACTTGTAAGGCTACTACAAGAAGCAAATGCATAGCTTCCAATTAAAGTGACACTTTCAGGGACTGTTATATCTGTCAGATTCTTGCAATCACAAAATGCACCATCAAAAATCGTGGTAACCCCATCACCGATTGTTACTCTTTTAATATAATTTACATAATCCGACCACGGACGGCTATCTCCCATATAAAAGCTACCATATCTCATCTCGCCGATACCATTGATTGAGAATTCACCTGTTGCGATATCGAGTGTCCATGTAAGATTTTCGCCACAAGTACCGCTTTGTGTTGCTGCGGTTGCTGTGATGCCCATCATAGGAACCATAGAAAACAACGTCACAATCGTAAGCAATGATGCCAAAATTTTCTTGACATTTTTCTTCATTTTACCATCTCCAAAATAAAAAATGTGCAGCCGAAGCTATTCCTGAAAAACACATCAGCTCCAACTGTCGCCAAACAAATCTCTAACACACAAACCAAGTGTATACAGAAACAGATTATCTATGTTTTTACCAAAAAAGACATAAAAATAAACATGCTTTTATTGTGTGAAAAGTATTCAATTTTGTTTGGCAAGATAATTTTAGCATAATTAGTTTATAAATGCAATATGTGCTTTTTACTACACAATCAACAAAAGCCGTAGCTCACGCTACGGCTTTGTTAATTTTATTAACTTATCTCGCTGAAATGTCGTCTGTTGTAAGGAGGGTTACGCCGCCTTTATTAAGAGCATCAATTGCTTTTGCTTCATCGTCAACACGGATAACTGTCATAGCTTTTCCGTCTGCCTTACCGATGAAAGCGTACATATACTCAATTACAACATTTGCTTCTGTAAGCACGCTGAGTGCCTTTGCAAGTCCGCCGGGAGCGTCGTCGATAGCAATTGCAAGAACATCGCTGAGCTTTACGATTACGCCTTCTTCCTTAAGAACATCAACTGCAAGTTCGGGTTTATCAACAATAAGACGGAGAATACCAAACTCTGATGTATCTGCAAGTGAAAGAGCTGAAATATCGATCGAATTTTCTGCAAGAGCATTAATGATTTCTGAAATTCTGCCGAATTTGTTTTCAACAAAAACTGAAAGCTGCTTTACGAACATAGTGTAGTCCTCCTTATATTTTTCTCTTGTCGATTACGCGCTTTGCCTTACCTTCGCTTCGTGTGATTGACTTCGGGTTAACAAGGCGAACCTTTGCACCGATGCCGAGCATTGAACGAAGTTCCTCGGTAATTCTCTTTTCGAGTCTTTCGATTGACTTAACGTCATCAGTAAACATCGACTC